>CAZPEJ010000074.1:0-12849 GCA_964585465.1 uncultured Ardenticatenaceae bacterium | reverse complement strand
TTTTGCCGTGTGGGTGTGGGTGCGGGCACAAAACCCACTCATTGCGGCCACCGAAAAACCGATGGAATTTGCCTTTTTGAACTCAGCCAGCCGCACCCCCAACTTTCCCCCACTCGACCCCTGGCTGGCGGGATACGCCATCAGTTACTACTACTTTGGGTACGTGATGGTTTCACTGGTCGGGCGGCTGGCCTGGGTGAGCGATCCAGTAGCCTTTAATTTGGGGATTGCCTGGCTGGTAGCAGGAACGGCCGTTGGAGCGTTTGGCCTGGTTTACAATCTGGTAAGCAGCCATCACCCCCCTTCCTCCGCCCTCCGTACCCGCGCCGCCCTGTTGGGTCTAATGGCCGCCATCGCTTTGCCAGTGGCTGGCAACATGCAGATGTTGTTAGAACTGTTACATGCCAATGGCAACGGTTCAGCCACCTTCTGGCAATGGCTAGACGTGCGCGACATCAACGGCCCGGCCGAAATCCGCGAAACTCCCCGTTACCAAACCTTCTGGTGGTGGTGGCGTTCCTCGCGGGTAATTCACGAATACCACCTTTCCGGGCAGGCAGAAGAAGGGCTGGAACCCATCGCCGAGTTCCCCGGTTTCAGCTTTGTGTTGGGAGATATGCACCCCCATGTACTGGCTTTACCCTTTGCTTTTCTCTCCCTGGCGGTGGCTTTTGCCTGGTGGCAGGCTGGCAACAGTTCCCACACCCCCTTGATGTGGGAAAAAAACCCCTGGTTGGAGCGTATTCGTGGGTTATTGCACCAGGTCGGTTGGCCGCTGTGGCTGTTTACAGTTTTGCTTCTGGGTGGGCTGGCCTTTCTCAACACCTGGGACGTGTTAATTCACCTCTTTATCATTCTAGGGGCTTTTGTGTTGCGGCAGTGGCGCATTACCGGCGGCTGGCACGGCCGATTCCTGGAACAAGCCGTTGTATTGGCCGTTTTGTTAATTTTGCCCGCTTACCTGCTCTACTTTCCCTTTTTTATCGGCTTCAGTTCCCAGGCAGGCCCCCCCTTCTTGTTGCCCATGCTCATGCGCCCCACCCGGCTGGCACACTTTTTGATTATTTTTGGAATGCCGTTATGGAGCATCACCATTTTGCTGCTCACCTTAGGTTTCCGGCAACGGTTTCGGCACTGGCAACAAGGAGTTATAACGGCCGTTTCCCTCCTCCTCGGTCTCTTCTTCCTGCTACTCCTGCTCATGTGGGTAGTGGCAGCCACCGATGCCAGCCGCATCATCAATCTGGCAAACCAGGTGGGGCTTTCCCTCCCCCTCCTACCAGAGGGAAACATTGCTGCCGGGTGGGCAGTAACGGCCGTGATACAACTCCTGCCTACCCACCTGTCTACCCGGATGGCCTGGGCCGCCCTGACCCTTTTCCTGCTAGGGCTATTCACCCTGGTCATCATCGCCTGGCGGGAGCATCTCCCCCCCGCGCAAACACCCCCCGCCGAACCAACCACCCTGCCATTTCTGTTGCTACTCATCGCCACTGGTTTATTACTCACCCTGGGGCCAGAGTTTGTCTATCTCAAAGACAACTTTGGGCAACGGCTCAACACCATTTTTAAGTTTTATTATCAAGCGTGGGTGTTATTTGGGGTGGCAGCCCTGGTGGGATTGGATTATTTGTGGCAAGTTTGCCAGAGCAAATGGCAACGCCTGGCTCCCATCGCCGCCACCGCCGGGTACACCCTGGCTCTGGCTGTTGCCCTGTTATTCCCCTTGTATGGGGTAACAGCGCGGGCTTCGGAGTATCGCGGCCCAGCCACAGCCGAAAATCGCCGCCCGGCCACCTTAAACGGCCTCATCACCTGGCAACTGGATCGCCCAGACGAATACGCTGCCTTGATGTGGCTGCGCGATAACGTCACTGGAATGCCGGTGGTGGTGGAAGCGGTAGGTGGGGCTTATAGCGATTTTGCCCGCACCGCCGCCAATACCGGCCTGCCCACCATTCTGGGCTGGGCAAATCACGAACACCAGTGGCGCGGCAATTCAGCCCCAGACACCGGTAAACTAGAACAGGATGTGCGGGATATTTACACCAGCAGTGATTGGAATCTGGTGAGCCTGTTGTTAAACAAACATCAGGTGGAGTACATTTATGTGGGCAGCAAAGAGATGGAACAGTATGGTCAAGGCATTCAGGAACAGTTTCGTGACCGGTTAGAAGTGGCATTTCAAAGTGGTCTGGTGACGATTTACCGTTGGAAACCGGTGCCGTTGGTTAAATAAATGAAAAGCGTAACAACTTTTGGAGATTGGTAATCCTAAACTCTAAAAATGTTTTGAACGAACCCATATGATAGAACCCAGTGATTCTTTTCCCTTACAACCCACACCTTTTACACGGCCGAAAGGAGAAACGGCCGTTTTGGATGAGTGGCTGGCCCGTTTAACCATTGGGCATGGGGTATTGTGGCTCATTTTGTTGGTAACGGCCGTTTCCCGTTTCACCAACCTGGCCGCCGCCCCCCTTTCTCCCAGCGAAGCAGAAACCGCCTGGGGAGTGTGGCAATCCTGGCAACCCAATACCACCGACTTTCCCATCCCCAGCCCGGCCTACTTCACCCTCACGGGCCTGCTCTCACAACTGGTGGGGTTTAACGATGCCACCATGCGCCTCATTCCAGCCCTCTTTGGTTTGGGAATTGTGTATTTGCCCTGGTTATTGCGCTCCCGTTTAGGCAATACCGGGGCTTTAATGACCAGTCTGTTGCTGGCTTTTTCTCCCCTGCAAACCATTGTGGCCCGTACCGCCGGAGGAGACAGCCTTGTTTTGTTTGCTACCCTGCTGCTGTTAATTGCCTTTGTGCGTTACCAGGAAACAGAAGAAAGCCGGTGGTTTATCACCCTGGGCGTGGCCCTGGCGTTGGGGTTGACCAGTTCGCCGCTGTTTTACGGGGTGTTGTTGACCTTTTTGTTGGCCTGGGTAACACAACGGTTTTTGGGGCCACCACTTTTCTCGCGTAAGCTGTTTTGGGGGCAGTTTGAAGACCGCACCGTTACGGCCGTTGTTACCATTACCCTGTTTATTCTCCTCAGCACCTTAACCCTGTTGCATTTGTGGGGGTTTGGAGCGGCCGTTTCCTTGCCCGTCTCCTGGTTGGGACAATTTGGGGCCGGGGTGGCCGGGATGAAAAGCCCCCTGGATGCCTTTCTGGCATTGGGACGGTATGAACCCGCCCTGGTGTTATTAGGGCTGGCAGCCATCGTTTGGGTGGCTTTTAACGATGAAGCCCTGGCAAACTTCGCCGTTTACTGGTTGGTCGCGGTATTTATTCTCATCTTGTTGCAACCGGGGCAGATGAACCTGGCAGCCCTGGCAACGCTGCCTGTTACGTTGATGATTGGGCTGCTGGCGCAAGCGGTGTTAAAAGCCCCAGTCGAACGACCAGCCTGGGTGTTAGCTGCCGGGGTGTTTTTGGTGGAGATGGCGATCTGGCTACATATCGGCCGTTTTTTACGCCTGGTGGTTTACGATTCACAAAATTTGGGCAATTTGTGGGTCGCCTTTTTGCTCTTTACCCTCTCCCTGAGTGGGGTATATTTTGCCACCTCGTGGAACTGGCGGGCTGCCTCACAAGGGGTTTTGTTGGGGGTGCTGCTTTTTTGCCTCTACTTTCAATGGGGCACGGGCTGGTGGTTGGCCCAACACGCCAGCAATGACCCGCGCGAACGGTGGGTAACAACCGGAACGGCCGATAACGTGCCCATTGCCACAGAAATTCTCACCGAAATTTCGCAACAAGTTACCGCCTCGCGGCAGGAGTTGGAAATTTTGAGCATTGTGGACTCCCCCGTGTTGCGCTGGTATTTGCGCCATTTTAAGCGGGTGCAATTTGCCGAAACCCTGCCTTCCCCTGTGCAAAGTGCTGTGGTCATTAGCCCGGCTACCGAAACAGACCTGACGCTGGGGAGTGATTACGTGGGCACCGATTTTGTGCTGACACAAGCCGGGTTGCAAACCCAGGAAACAACTACCCTGGCCTGGTTAGATACCCTGCGCTGGTGGTTTTTCCAGGAGACAACGGCCGTTCCCATCAAAACCCAGGCCATCATCTGGCTGCGGGCCGACCTGGCGCAACAACCCTAACCATGCGTGACCAACCCCTGCTCACCTGGCCGACGGCCGTTTCTCCCAGCTACAGCGATGAAGCAACGCTGGCATTGCTGCGCCGTTGCCTGGCAGGTGAGGAAGCTGCTTATGTCACCTTGTATAATGAGTACGCAGGCATGATTTACCGCCTCACCTATAGCCTGCTACAAGAACGGGAAGATGCAGAGGAAGTTTTACAGGATACATTTGAGTACGCTTTTCGCAAATTACACCAGTACGATGCCCACAAGTCGGGGTTTAAGACGTGGCTGTATCAAATTGCCATTAGCCGGTGCCACAATAAACGGCGGCGGCGTTGGCTGCCCACGTTTTCCCTGAGTCAATTGCTGGGGCAAGAGGTGACAGACAACCACACGCCCGGCCCGGAGGAGGTATTTCGCCTGACTCAACAACAAAAGGTGGTGTGGGAAGCGTTGGCAAAATTGTCACCCAAATTGCGCGAAACGGCCGTTTTGCGTTATTACGAAGGGTTAAGTTATGCGGAAATTGGCGAAATTTTGGGGATTCCAGGCAAAACGGCCGAATCCCGTATGCGCCTGGCCCACGCCGCGCTCAAGGAACTATTGAACGGTAAATGGTAAACGGGAAACCTCGTTCACCATTTGCAATGAACCATGATAGACCATCACATTCTGCCGAAAATCTCTGATTATGTGCTGGGGTTGCTGCCAGCCGCAGAAAGGCAGGCGGTTGAACAGCACACGGCCGCTTGCCCGGCCTGCCGCCATGCCTTGCAGCAGGAACACCATCTGGGGCAACGGGTACGGGCGACACTGCAAACAGTGACTCAGCCGCCAAACGGCCGTTTAACCCGCCGAATGCCCGCCATTCCCACCCGCCGCGCCCTGCCTGGGCTGCGCCCCACCTGGCAGCTTGCCTTTGTGGCCCTCATGTTGTGCCTGGTGGCGGGCGGCTTGCAACTGCGCCACCGCACCCCGGTGTGGCAGCCCCCCTTGCCCAGCCAGGTAGCCATCACCGCCACCACGACCCAGACCGCGACTGCTACCCGTTTCCAGGTGGAAATGCCCATCCACCAACAGTCCACACAAACGGCCGTTCCTGCTCTTTACGCCAGTCCTGGTTGGCAAGCCAATCCTGATTGGCAAACCAATCCTGATTGGCAAACCACCCCGGCACCGGTCGCCACACCAATAGCGGCCGTTTTTTTGTGGTCATCTAATTAACTTTTAGGAGTGTAAAATTTGGAACCCAGAGAAACGCAGCGTAACATAGAGTTTTGATTTTTGCCTCTTTATGAGTCTCTGTACCATCTCTGTGAAACTCCATATTCCTGGTTATTTTTATTTTTAGAAAGAGCTTATGACTGATTTAACCACCACCCCAGAAGAAGAAATCACGCCCTTGAGCGAACCTTATTTTGCCCCCGAAAGAGCCACGCCGACGATCTTGGAACGGCCGTTATCGGCCGTTTTGCAGTTGGATTGGGAAAAAACCATCTACCTGATCTTCATCCTCGTTGCCATCGTTACCCGTTTTTGGGACTTGGGCAACCGGGTGATGAGCCACGACGAAAGCCTGCACACCCAATTTTCCTACCAGTATTACAACGGCGAAGGGTATCAACACTCCCCCCTCATGCACGGCCCCTCCTTGTTTCACGCCACTGCCCTTTCCTACTGGTTATTGGGGGATAGTGACTTTTCCGCCCGTGTCCCCGTTGCCATTTTGGGCATTCTTCTCATCCTGTTGCCTTACTTTTTGCGTCAATGGCTCACCCCGGCCGGTTCACTCATTACCAGCTTTCTCTTCCTCATCTCTCCTTACATCACCTACTACTCCCGCTACATTCGCCACGACATCTACAATATCGTTTTTTCCATGATGATTGTGATTGCCATCTGGCACTATCCCATGGAGCGCAAAGAACGGTATTTGTGGCTATTTGCTGCCGGGATGGGGCTGATGTTTGCCACCATGGAAAACTCCTTCATTTATGTGGCAATCTTTGGCAGTTTCCTTGTTGTGCGCCTGCTGCCACAAATTTTAACTGCCCCCTGGTTTGAAAATGTTTTACCCCGGTTGCGAACACCCATCCTGGTTTTGGGAACGGCCGTTTTGCTCATTGGTGGGGGGTTTGTGGCCCAGCGGGCCAGCAACATCGCCAGCACGGATGATGGCACAACCGCCGCTACCCAATTTGCGGTGAATCCCACCGAAGCAGCTACCACCCCCACCTCCTCCCAGGCGGATAGCGGCTCGGTAGCCCGATGGGCGCAGGTCATTGGCATTGGTGTTTTTAGCGTGGCCCTGGTCATGGCCGCCAGGGAGATGCGTCCCCACCTGGATAATCACCCCGAATTTGACCTGATCATGCTGTTCACCACCCTCACCCTGCCCTCTGCCTCCCCGTTTTTGCTCTCTATTTTGGGGTGGAACGCCCGCGACTACTCCTTGAACACCTGTGTTTTACAAGGCCAGGAAACCATGTCGGCCGTTCAAGTCTTTTTCTCCCGC
This sequence comes from uncultured Ardenticatenaceae bacterium, assembly GCA_964585465.1. GTDB lineage: Bacteria > Chloroflexota > Anaerolineae > Promineifilales > Promineifilaceae > CAZPEJ01. The sequence continues at coordinate 6,250 of CAZPEJ010000074.1, read as the reverse complement.
TTGCTGGCTGCCGAATGCCGCACCGCCTTTTTTAACTCCGGGTTAGCCCACTCCGGCTTTTTCCTCATCATTTGCCTCCTGATTAGTGTGTATGTGGGGTTGTGGTGGGATAGCCGCCGATGGCCGGTGGCTGCCATCATTTACCACGTCATTTTCGCCCTGTTGTTTACCTCATTTTTCACCAACCCCAGCGGTTGGTTGAGCGGCATGGTTGGTTCGTTGGGGTATTGGCTGGAACAACACGGGGTGCAACGAGGCAACCAACCCTCCCATTATTACTTTTTTGTCACCACCCTCTATGAATACCTGCCCTTGCTGTTTGCTTTGTTGGGTGTGCGTCTCTGGCTGGCAAAATACCGTGTCAATAAACTGGTTGGATATTGGTTGACCCTCTTTTTGAGTTCCTGGTTAGTGGTAAGTCTGGTTAAGTGGTGGTGGGGGCGTTCCTATCGCCTGTTGGGGCAGGAAATTCCTGTCTCTGAATCGTTGGGGCTGTCCCAAGACCTGGTGATGGGGTTGTTGGTGGGGTTGGTGTTGTTCGGATTGGGCATTTTTTACTGGTTTATGTTTCGCCGCCAGCAGTTATTGGATGAGTATGATTTGCGCCGTTCTTTTCAGGGGTTAATTCCCATCTCTGCCCTTTGTGACATAACACCATTTTTAGCCTGGTGGATGGTGGGCACTTGGGCCGCTTACAGCATTGCCGGGGAGAAGATGCCCTGGTTGAGTACCCATTTTGTCATTCCAATGGCCTTGTTAAGTGGCTGGTATTTTGGCGAACGGCTGCGGACGTTGAACTGGCGGTGGTTGCTGTCGCGGGATGGACTGGTGTTGTGGCTGTTGAGTATGGGGGGGCTAATTGCGCTATTCCTGGCGGTGTCGCCTATCTGGTTAGGAGAGATTCGCCTGGGGAATCAACAGGCTGAAAATCTGGCAGGAATCGGCCGTTTTCTGGGCAGTTTGGGGGTAGCGGCGGCTCTGTTTTATTTGTGGGCACAGGTCGCACCTCGATTAGAAACGGCCGTTCGCCGCTTCATCGTCACCTTTAGCCTTTTTGCCCTGCTCAGCCTGCTCACTATGCGGTTCGCCTACCTGGCAAGTTTCCCCAACGCCGACTACACCACCGAATTTTCTGTCTACGCTCATGGCGCACCCGCCACCAAAGAAGTTATTCTGAAACAGTTAGAAGAGTTATCCATGCGGCTGTACGGCGATAAAAGTATCCGCGTTGCCTTTGACAATGATGTTTCCTGGCCCTTTACCTGGTATCTGCGCGACTATCCCAACCGGTATTACTTCCACGACACCCCGAATAACAGCCTGAACGAATCCCCCTACATCATCGTTGGCAGCCTGAATTGGGGCAAAGTTGAACCTTATCTGGGTAACAATTACGAATCTCGCACCTACACCTTTCTCTGGTGGCCGATGGAGGAGTATCGCAAATTTTCCTGGGATGCCATTTGGGGCAACAGTTTAGATGATCCCCGGCGCGGTTTGTGGAACCCCGATGTGCGGCAGGCGTTGTGGAACATCTTCTTTTACCGCGACTATACCCAATATGGGCAGACGTTTGGTGGCACCTATACGGCCGGGCAATGGCCGCTACGTCATGAGTTGCGGGTGTATATTCGCAAAGATGTGTTAGCCAATTTGTGGGATTACGGCATTGGAGCCACTGCGTTCCAAGACCCCTATGCAGAGCGGGAAATCAACATCGCCGCGCAACTCGTTTTGAATGAATCGGGGGTAACAGGAAATGCACCAGGTCAGTTGTCCTCACCGCGTAATGTGGCAGTGGCGGCAGACGGCCGTATTTACGTAGCGGACTCTGGCAACCATCGTATTGCAGTGTATGATGCCAACGGCGTTTTGGTCAACACCTGGGGCGAGTTCGGCGACTTGCCGGGCCAGTTTAACGAACCCTGGGGTATCGCAGTGGATGACCAATATCTGTATGTGGCAGATACCTGGAATTATCGCATCCAGAAATTTACGCTGGATGGGGAACTGGTGGGGGCATATGGGCAAAGTGGCTCACCAATTGATGACACCAATCCTAATTTGGGTTTCTTCTATGGCCCCCGCGACATTGTTTTATTGGAAAATAATCGTCTGGCTGTCACCGACACAGGTAATCATCGGGTGCAGCTTATGACACGAGATGGAGAGTTTCTCAGCCAGACGGGGCGGTTGGGGAATTTGCCGGGGCAGTTTAATGAACCGGTAGGGTTAGCATCGGGGCCAGGGGGCACGGTGTATGTGGCGGATACCTGGAACGGCCGTATTCAGCAATTCACCCCAGATATGTTTGCTTTGTTCGAGTGGGAAGTATCGGCCTGGAGCAGCCAATCTATTGTCAACAAACCCTACCTGGCAACCGATAGTGCCGGGCGCATCTATGCTACCGACCCGGAAGGGTATCGAGTGTTAATTTTTGACCAAAACGGTACCTATATCGGCCGTTTTGGTTCATTTGGGGCCGAATTAACCCAGTTTGGTCTGCCAGTCGGCATTACCCTGGATGCCCAGGACAACATCTATGTGGTAGATTCAGCCAATAACCGCGTCATGAAATTCCCAGCCCTGTTTGGGGCACCCATTCCAGTGGAAGAAGAGTTAGATGCTGGTGAAATTATCTCGGACACGGTAGAAGAGATCATCGAACCCACCAGCAGCCCAACACCATAGGCAACTGTTCAGCCTTCCTCTGAATCGTTACAATTCAGATAGACTGCGTAAGGTCATCAACTGACATTTTACTGAAAGGGATTAGAGATTGGAGATTGGCAAATCTTTCATCTCCAATCTCTAATCTCAATAAAAATGTTAGTTTGTGCCCTTTGGGAGTATAATTCATTCTCAACAAGGGGGTGTGTTATGACGCTGGCAACTATGCGGTATGCCACAGAAATTGAATACCCGGAGGGAGATGGTGAACCAATGGCAGAAAGTGATCATCAGTTGTTCTCCATGTTGTATGTGATTGCCTGTCTCCAACATCATTTTGCCAACAACCCCAACATCTATGTCTCTGGCAACATCCTGTTTTATTACGAAAAAGGAAACCCCGAAGCGGTGGTAGCCCCCGATGTGTTAGTTGTTTTGGGAGTGCCCAAACGCAAACGTTCTTCCTTCAAGTTGTGGGAAGAAGACAAAGGGCCAGATTTGGTCATTGAAATCACCTCCAAAACCACCTACACCAAAGACCAGGGACCGAAAAAGGGCACGTATGCCTTCCTGGGCATCCGCGAATACTTCCAATATGACCCTACCCAGGATTACCTGGTGCCACCGTTACAAGGGTTACGCCTGGTAGGCGGAAACTATCTACCCATCCCGGCCGTTACCCAGCCCGACGGTACTTTTTCTGTGCATAGCAATATACTGGGGCTGGATTTGCGCCTGGAAAATGGGGAAATTCGCCTCTACAACCCTGACACCGAAGAAAAACTACTCAGTTACGCCGAAATGGATAGGGCACGACAAACGGCCGAAACCCGAATTGCTGAGTTATTGGCTGAATTGGCAGCTTTGAAAGGGGGGGCGTAAAACGTAAAACGTGAGCGGAAAGATCACGCTTCACTCCAACTTTTTCGGTGGCAGGTAAACATCAAACTCAATCGCCGGGCAAATAAAGATAGAATGGGGCTGCTGCATCTCCTCACGAGACAGCAGCCCTAACCGTTCATAGAGGCTGAAATAAAGTTGTTTGGGTTTTCCCAGGGTGATGGGGATTTCGGCGTGCCAGATGGTGTATGACCCTAAACGGCCGTTTCTGCGGTAATAATATCCATCTATCGGATGCGTTAAAATAAGTTTCATCTCATCTGGGGCGTGAAACCCTGCCTGGAGAGGAACTGCCTGCCCCGTGTCTTCAATCTCCACCACTGTACTGCCCCACTCACACGCCGCCTGCACAGAAAAACGTTCATACCGCCCCAAAACAGGCTGATACCGGCAATCTATCTGGTAACGGGCAAAATGCCAGGGAATGCCCCACAACAGTTGGGCAGCGTAAACAAGGCGCGATCCCAAGGTGGTGCCAAAAAACCACACACCATGCTCCCCAGTTTGTTGGTCAATCACATAAACACGGAAATTGGTTTGCCCAAAACCAAATTTGAGCCAGGGAGCCAGATAGACAAAACGAAAATCTTCGTCATAAAAAGGCACAGCACTCATCATGGCCTGGAAACGGCCGTTTATCTCGAACTCCGGAATGGTAAAACGGGCTGGAATGTATGGTTCCAGGCGATTCTTAGGTAGGGCGTAGTTGATCAGCGCAAAGTGGCGCAAATTGGAACGGACATCTATCCAATGACCAGGTGGTTTAATCAGGCGTTGCTGCAAAATAGCACGGGTGTCTTGTTTCATGGAGCGCGGGTTGGGGGCTGTTTGTCTGGCAATTCTGGTTGTCAGAAAATCTTTAGAGTCATGGATGACCATGCGCGGCTGTGTTTGCCCAATGCAAAACCTGGAAAAGGTGCTGGCGCAGGTGTTGACCAAACCAGGCTCCAGTGATGTGCCCTTGCGGGATGGTAACTATCGGCCGTTCTGCAAAAATGTTGGCGTGGTTTTCCCAGCGAAAAAACAGGTCATGCTCCCCCAACAACGGAAACACCAGATGGGGCTGGCACTGCTGGTAATAAGGCGTAAAGTCCAACAAATGGTGCAACTCATCATAGGACAGAGCCATTGAACGTTCAAACAGTTGGGCAATATCCCACATCACCTGGGCCACATTGGGCGAGGAGAGCATGGGAACAACGGCGCGGGTGCGACGAAACAAACCTTCATAAATCAGGCTGGTAATACCGCCCCAGCTATACCCCGCCAAAATCGTAAAAGCAGCCCCCTGTTGCTCAAAATGGTTTTGTACCAGTTCCATACACCGTAACGAACCAGCAAATAGCTGGTACAAACTTTGCAGCGAAGCCATACCTTTTTCAAACGGGTACCGCCAGTTTTCGTGGAAGGGGGCCTGGATGCAAACGGTGTGAGCAGGCAGGGGGGCAATACCGGCAAAAATACGCTGCCAGGAGTTGTAATAGGGCATTTCATTAAAGCCGTGATGGTACAAAATTAAGGGGGCGTGGGGATCAAGAGCCAGGCGGACTTTGGCACGGCAGAGAATTTCGCCCTGAGGCGTATGCAACCAGATGGGGTGTTCACCAGGGGCAGAGAGGTTAGATTCGGCCGTTTTCCGCAAATCTACTCGTGTCTGGGCTAAAACCTCCTCAAACGAAAGGGCGTGACGGTAGGTATACTCAAAAGAGGTTGGCAACCGCTGGTTCATGGTAAACAAAACCAGCTTGTCTATCTGCTGGGAGAGGGATTTATGGAAGGGGTTTCTTGACATAACGACACCTGTTTTTAGATAGTACACAGTAAGCAGTACCCAGTACCCAGTAAGCAGTACTCAGTAGGCAGTACTCAGTAGGCAGTACAATTTCCAATCTCTCATCTCTTTTATACTTCATCCAACCCCAACACGTCCAGTTCAACGGCCGTTAATTGGGCCATGACATCGGGTGACAAGTGTTGGCGGCGGCTTTCCGGGCGGGGGATGCCTGCCCGCAAATAGTGGGCCAAAATAGCCCGGCGCGGTGCATCTGTTTCGTTCGCGCCACCAGCGTGCCAGCAATGCCCGTTAAAAATCAGTACATCCCCTCGTTGCCCGGTGAGGGCGATTTCGTCGGGGTGTGGGGCAAACAGGTCGTCCATCACCTCTTTGGGTAGTTGTCTGGTGAGGTGGGATTTGGGCACCAGGCGGGTAGCCCCGTTTTCGGCAGTAAAGTGGTCTAACATCCAAACGGCCGTTCCCACCCAAAACCCCTGCTCATCAGGTTTGCCTTTGTGGTCAGTATCACAATGATAAATCTGGCGTGAACCCGCATGGGGCAGGGCATCGCGGGCATTAAGCATACTCAGCCGCACCGCTGGCCCCATGATCACCTGCATGGCCGCCAAAACCAGGGGGTGGGCAAAAATGGGGCGAAACAACACTCCCTTGTTTGCCAGGTTTGCCAGGCGGCGCACCCCTGGTTCAACATAATTTTCCAGGCTGGCTTCCGTCCCTTCGGTCGCCCACAGATGTTCTAAATGGTCAGACAAACGGCCGATTTCCGCCGCTGTCAACACCCCAGGCAACAAAACATACCCTTCTGTCTGTAAGTGCATACGTTGGACACTGTTTAAGGTCATAAAACCCCCTGTGAAAGAGATGAGAGCGTAGAGATTGCATACT
>CAZPEJ010000073.1:0-12943 GCA_964585465.1 uncultured Ardenticatenaceae bacterium | reverse complement strand
TACATTGTGGGTGGTGGATTAAAAGAGGGGTTTCGTATCCGGCTGACGGTGCCAGCCGATAGTGTGCAGGAGGGTGGTTTTGTGGTGTGCGAAAGCGGCCGTTTCCGTTACTATGGCCTTGTTACCGATTTGCAACTGGGAGCTACCGACCCTCGCTTTGCTGACGAAAAAACAGACCGGCTACAACCTGCCATCCAGCGTGCTTTGCTGGGTAAGACTCTTTATACCACCCTGAATATGTACCCCACCCTGCTGTTAGACCGAGGCCCTGATGACCCGCGTGAACGGCTGAACTGGCAGGAACGGGTGGACAAAGGTGAGGAGAACCCCGGCCCCAAACCTGTCAAAACGGTACCTTCGCACCACGCGCTGGTGCGCCAGGCGGATGAGGCTGATGTGGCGCAAATTTTTGGCGAAGCAGGTGAAGGGATGTTTGTGGTGGGGCATACGATTGAGCAGGGTTATCCGGTGCGGTTGGATTTGCGTAAGTTCGTCAAACGGTCGAGCGGCATTTTTGGGGCCACCGGCACAGGCAAAAGTTTTCTCACCCGCATGGTGTTGGCTGGGCTGATGAAGGAGGATGTGGCGGCCGGGTTGGTGTTCGATATGCACAATGAGTACGCGTTTGATGATTCTGACACCGACCGCAACCAACGGGTGTATGGCTTAAAATCCCTTTTTGGGCCAAAGGTGCAGGTGGCGGCGTTGGGCAAGGGGGCGTTGGTGCGGGGGCATACACCCGATTTTACGCTGGAATTTGCCCATAACGACTTCACAACGGCCGATATTTTCCTACTCTCCGAAGCCCTTAACCTCACCGATACGGCCGCCGTTACGCTCAACGCCCTGGAACGGGATTTCCGCGACAGATGGTTTGCTGAATTTATGAAACTGGAGCCAGGCGCAGTGGATATTGACGCGGAAACAGGCAAAACGTTTCCCGCTGCCAACTCGGTGGCTGCCTGGGCGCGCACTGCCAATGTGCATGACAAGGCGGCTGAAGCCCTGCACCGCAAGTTACAACTCATTTACAACAAAAAGTATGTGGTTGCTAATCCGGCGGGTGATCCGGTGCGGGAAATTGTGGATAAACTGGAAAACGGCCGTCATGTCATTCTCAGCTTTGGTGAATATGACAACGACCTGGATTATCTGCTGGTTTCCAACATTCTCACGCGGCGCATCCGTCAACATTGGGTGAAAAAGACAGAACAATACAAAACAATGGGCGAAGCAGCCCCGCGTCCCTTGCTAATTGCCATTGAGGAGGCTCACAAACTGCTGAATCCGCAACTGACCGGGCAAACCGCCTTTGGCACCATTGCCCGCGAGTTACGCAAATACTATGTGACGTTACTGGTGGTGGATCAACGGCCGTCTGGCATTGACGACGAAGTGATGTCGCAGCTTGGCACACGCATCACGGGCTGGCTGGGGGATGAGGACGACATTCATGCGGTGCTTTCGGGACTGGCCGGGCGCGACCAACTGCGTGGCATGTTGGCCCGTTTGCAGGAGAAAGAGGAAGTACTGTTGTTGGGTTGGGGGGTGAAAATGCCGATCCCCATCAAATCGCGTCGTTATGATGGGCATTTCTACGCTGAAATGAAAGGACGCAAAACAGAGGGCAAACGAGTGGGGCTGTCCGCATTGCCAGACAATTACACCCACGATGATGCAAATGATGAGTTATTTGCCTAATTGATACGTGTCACGTATGGTGTATGGCGTAACTCTACGCCATACACCATACGTCTTTACTCAGGCGTTATTAGCCGTAAACTGAATCGTCAACAACACCTCTTCTTCTACGTTGGCGACTTGTGGCACGGTGGGAATTTGCAGGTTGTAATCGCCCCGCAGGATGGTGGCGGTGGCGGTGCCGGTTAGTTGGGTGTCGGAAACCAGAACGGCCGTTATCTGAAATGTTACCGAATTGGTAATATCCCGAATGGTTAAATCCCCCACCACGGTGAAAGACACCTCTTGCCCAACAGTGGTACTGGCTGGCAGCCCTTCGACAGCGGTTGGCACAAAGGTGATGTATTCATAACTGCCGGTATCCAGAATTTCATTTTGAATAGCCCGGTTGCGAAACTCATTATCCGTTGCCAGGGTGCGTGAGTTGATCAAAATCGTTCCCACCTGGGCTGTGGTGAGGTCGGCCGGATTAAAGGCAATTTGCCCGGCTATCTGATTGGTTGTGCCCAGAACTGTCACCCGCGATCCTCGCAAATCCTCATCTAGTTCAAAACTGACCTGGGAGCTGTCCTGGCTGATTTCAAATAGGGCAGGTGTATTTACCACAGGCTCGGCGGTGGGTTCAAGGGTGGCGGTGGCGGCTTCTGCGGCTGGTTCGGTGGGGGAAACGGCCGTTGGTTCTTCAGAAGCGGCCGTTGCTGGAGCCGGAACCGGTGTGGCCTCTGTAATAGGTTCCTGGGTAACAAGTTCCAGCGGAATAGCTTCAATCGGTTCACTGGCTTCGGCCGGGTTGCGTAACACATAAGCCACCAAAATCGCGGCTAATACCAACACCCCCAGTATCCCTATCGCTGCGTGTCGTCTTGTCATATGATTCAATACCTCCAAAATTCTTCACGTTTTGTATTGTTTATTATTGATGGTTACTTTCATTTATGGGCGTTTTGCCAACGCCGCGTGATAGTAGGTAGCTAACAGGGCAATGATCGCCATCACCCCCAAAATCCCAGGGGCCAAAACAGGGTTTGCCCCGCGCAATGCTTCTATGAAAGCGGCGGTTGGGCTGGCGTTGGGCTGGATTTCCAGGGCAAACCCCCAATTATTTGCCAGATGTTGCCATACACCCAACACCCCACCCATTGCCACCAGGGACATCACACCGCGCAGCAGTAAAATTGTCACTCGCTGGGGGCGAATTAATACCGCCAGCACGGCCGTTAATCCCAACCCGCATAAAATGAAGGGCAGGAATTGCATAGGTTCTTCGTGGTGTTCTAACAGCAAAAGTTCTACCGGGGTGGTTAAACACATCACTCCGGCCAGAAGCAGTAAAAAGAAACGGAGTCGCTGTTCGATCAGTGGCGAGTTCATGGTGTGAGCAGATACCGTTCGGCCGTTTCTAAATCTGTTTCAGAAATATAGGTCGCCAATTTAGTCAAAAAGTCACTATTGCTGGCATACGGCCGGGCGGCAATCAGGTCAGCCACGCTGGTGGCATCTACCCCAGGCAATTGCATCATGGTTGCAGCGTCGGCGTTGTTGATGTCTATGGGGACAAAAACATATTGTTCATAAGCCGCCACCTGTTCTTCATCCACATATTTGCCAATTTCGCGGCGAAACTGCTCAATGCTCACATACGGCCGATATTCCTTAAACTCTCGTACCATGCGGTTGCCCACACCAGGAACCGTTAAAAACTCATCATCACTGGCTTCGTTCAGATTCAGCTTTTTGGCGGGTGGGTTGGCAGTTGTACTGGTTGAATCGGCTGAAGGGGTGGTGTTGCCACAGGCTGCCAAAATGAGCAGTAACAGGCCGCAAAGAGTAGCTGAAAATAGTTTTGATGTCATGAAACCACCCCTTACCCGTTTAGGTCTAAAACAAAATTAAAGGTGCCTGTTTTGCCATCGGCCGTTTCCTGTACATCCATCACCAACTCTGGGCTAAAAATGCCGTCTGTGGCGTTCTCTGGTTCGTCAGGGAAGTAAAGCTGAGTGGTTAAAATAGGCTGATTGGGGGCCTGCACTTTTACATGAAAATGGCGGGTGCGCCCCGGATATAACCCTGGGACGATGGTTTCCAGGGTATATTTGCCCTGATCATCGGCAAAAAAGTGACCACGCAGTTTGTATCCCGTGTTGTCATATTCGCCCGCATCGTTGGCGTGCCAGAAATCGAGCAGGGCGGCCGGTACTGGTTGACAATCGGTGGTTAAAACGTAGCCGGTGATGATCATGGGGGTGCCAACGGTATCTGCTTCCCAAAAAGAGGCCCGTTCTGGGGTGTTGGGAGTGTAGTAGGGGCCTTCGGTTTGGGCGGGGGTGATGTCGTCCTCATCCCCACAGGCTGGGGTAGGGAGCAACACCTGGGAAACGGCCGTTGCATTGGCAGGAACGGCCGTATTAACTGCTGAACTGGCTGTGGGTGGGGTCTCTGCGTCGGGCTGTGCCCCACAGGCCACCAGCACCGCCGCCGTCGCTGCCCCGGCCGACAGACGCAAAAAGTCGCGGCGGCTGATAGAAGTTGTCAATTGTTTTTTCACGTACTCCTCCTGGAGAAGCTATTACCCGTTAGCCACCAACAAATAGCTAACAGCTGATAGCTGTCAGCTGTCAGCTATCAGCTATCAGCTAATAACCACTAGCTCATCATTAACAAATCGTGTGGGAGGATAATCAAAAGTTGTTAGGAAATTGTTAAGACAGGATTAGTTCATCTTTAACCCGGCAAACCCCCGTGCTTGCCAGGCAGCGTAGAGCAAAATAGAGCCTGCAACGGCCGCATTGAGCGATTCCACACGCCCGCGCATGGGTAGCTTGAGCAAAATGTCGCAACTTTCCCGCACCAGCCGACGCATCCCTTCCCCCTCGTGCCCCACCACTACCCCGATGGGCATTTGTAAATCCACTTGCCCAAACGATTGGGCATTTTCGGTTAAATCCATGCCCACAATCCATACATCTTCTTGCTGCAACTGTTTGATGGTTTGTACCAGGTTTGTCACCTGGGCAATGTGCAGGTGTTCGGTGGCCCCGGCCGAGTGAATGACTACCGATGGGGTGATTTCTGGGGCGCGCCGATCTTGCAAAATAACCCCATGGACGCCACAAATTTCGGCCGTTCGCAGCAAGGCACCGATATTTTGTGGCCCGTGTAATAAATCGAGTAGTAACAAAAAGGGTTTTTCGTTTTGGCTGGCTGCCTGTTGCAACATGGCAGGCACACTGCTGTAAGGGTATGGGCCAACTTCCAGAGCCACCCCTTGATGGCTGCTATCTTGGGTCAGGTGGCCCAGTTTTTGTTTATCGGCCGTTTCCACCTTAACCCCCCGTTTTTTCGCCTCCGCCACAATCGCTGCCAGAGCTTTGGCATCATACTCTTTTTGCAGCCATAACTTTATGAGCGGGCGGCGGTTGGCACGCAGCGTCTCTAAAACAGGGTTCCGGCGGTAAAGCAGTTCAGGCATGGGGATAGAGAGTGGGGATTGGAGATTAGAGATTGGGTCAATCTCCAATCTCTAATCTCTTGATTCTTATTCCAACTTCCAAATCGTGCCATCTGCCCGGTCTTCCAGCGTCACCCCCAACACTTTTAGCTGGTTACGGATCTGGTCGGAGGCTGCCCAATCCTTTTTGGCCCTGGCCTGGGCACGCAAATCAATCAACAGGCGAATAAGACCCGATTCACGGTCGGCGTTGCTGCTGCTTTCCGCCTTTTCAGGCACCACACCCAACACCTGCCCGCCCAATTCGCGGTACAACTGGTCAATGGCAGCTAAGGTGGCCTGGGTGTGTGGCCCACCCTCGTTGAGCCAGATATTCACCTGACGGGTGAGGTCTTGTAATACACCCAAACTGGCTGGGGCATTGAAGTCGTCATCCATCTTTTCGATAAAGCTGTTTTTGAACCCTTCCAGCACAGTGGCAATGTCGGGGTTGAGGGGGCCAGAAACGGCCGTTCTCATCTGTTCCCGCGTCAAACCCACTGCACCCCACACCCGCTGCCACCCCTTGTAAGCCGCTTCAATGGCCTCGTCAGAAAAATCAATCGGGTTGCTGTAATGACTGGAGAGAATAAAGTAACGAATCGCCTCTGGTCGCCACCGTTTGAGCGCATCCTTCACCGTTAGCGTATTACCCAGGCTTTTGCTCATCTTCACACCATCTAGCGTCAACGACCCAGTAAGCATCCAGTAGCGGGCAAACGGTTCGCCGTTGGCTGCCTCGCTTTGGGCAATCTCACATTCATTGTGGGGGAAGATGTTATCAATCCCTCCCCCGTGAATGTCGAAGGTTTGCCCCAGGTATTTACCCGCCATCGCCGAGCATTCAATATGCCAGCCGGGGAAACCATCTCCCCAGGGGCTGGGCCAGCGCAAAATGTGTTCCGGCTCTGCCTTTTTCCACAGGGCAAAATCGGCCGGGTGTTTTTTCTCCTCCCGCACCGCCACCCGCGTCCCCTCTTCCAAATCTTCTATCACCCGGCCGCTTAATTTGCCATACCCAGGGTGTGAAGAAACATCAAAATAGACCGAACCATCCACCACATAGGCATTTTCATTTTTAAGGAGTTGTTCGATCATCGCAATTTGTTCGGGGATGTGGCCGCTGGCGCGGGGGCTGATGTTTGGGCGTTGCACCCCCAGCGCGTCCATGTCGGCAAAGTAGTCACGCATATAGGTTTCTACCACTTGCATGGGCAAAGCAGAGGTCTGGCGGGCTTTTTTCAGAATGCGGTCTTCGCCAGTGTCCAGCATATGGCCGACATCGGTGATATTTTGCACGTATAACACATCGTAACCGCGATAACGCAGGTAACGCACCACCACATCAAACCCAACGTAGGTTTTGCCGTGCCCAATGTGGGAGTAGTCGTAAACGGTGGGGCCGCAGACGTAGAGATTCACTTTGCCGGGGGTGAGGGGGGTAAATTCTTCTTTTTGTCGGGTGAGAACGTTGTAAATTTTAATTGCCATGGTTGTCTCCTGGAAAATAGCTGTTGGTTCTCAGCTTTCAGCCTTTTGCAAATAGCAAAAGACACATCATTTGTTTCAGCATTTGCTGGGGTGGTGTTGGTTTTCAGGTGGATACGGCCGTTAACCTGGAACTGGTGAACTGCCAGGACAGACCGCGTGCCAATCCCCGCCGCCCGTGAGGGAGGCAAACCCTGTCCAGGTGGACAAGGGCCGCTGGCTCTGTTTGGGAGAGAAAAACCAATCAATGGATGGTAATAGGGTTTCCATTTTGTAACTATATAGGAGACAAGCGATGTTTTCAACACCAATCTCTACTTGGGTGCGATCAAAAAAAGTTGGTAACTGTTCAGCCTCTCTAGGATTTAACTGTAAAGAGGCAAAGAACACAAAGGTTTTCTCTTTTCTTTGCGCCTTTGCGGTGAATCGTTACAAAAGTTGTTTATAACCAGATTGAGTAAAATCAATTCTCTGGTAATGCTAATAAGTCATACATAATACTTGTGAAGCGTGCAGTTATCAATATGACACAATTACACCCAACTGTGGTAGTTTGCCTTATAATGGGTGTAATCTATGTCCTTGTTCTTAAGAGAAAACACGTCTATATCTACACAGAAATCTGGCATCCTGGTTGGGTCGTATAATTATCATGTGGAGGATACTCTCATATGAAAAGTTTAAACCCTTGGAATTGGCTTATCAAAATGGTGGTGATCCTTTCTTTCATTTTAACAGTCAGTTGTAGCAACCAAACAACAATTAATACTTCACAAAGTGAGCCAGTTACCTTACAGGAAAACAATGAGCAACAGGAGGATTTACAATCCATAAAACAAAGCCAAGATACCATTCTTAAAAATGAAGGAATTTTGTACATTCGCAGCGAATATCATCAGGCTCAAATGGGACTTTCTATTATCACGGGTGGTGGATCATTTGGCCCCTTAACAACAACGTATGAATGGTGGATAGATGTGCAAAATCCTTTAAGGATTCGTCGGGTGACAACAGAGTGGTTGGAGGATGGGCCGCATATTGTGGTGGCTGACGGTTCAGATGGTAATAATAAATGGTGGATAGTTGACTGGTCACAAGGTATCACGCTGCCAGAGTATCACGAAGATGAAATTCCTTTTGCCTTTCCAGACATTAATGGTGTGGTGGAAATGTTTTCTAATAACGGGCAGGGAGCTAGAATGGCTTTGGAACAGGGTAACGCTCAATTGGTACAACAAACAACCCAAAACCTGTGGGGAAGAGTAGATATTATTCAGCAAGACCAGCTTGAGACAGGACAAATCATAACAACTACTGTGCGCTCAGAAGTGCCTTATATTTTGGTGGAACGGGTTGTTAAAGATGCTGATGGGAATTTATTTGAAAGCCTCCGCCTTACCAATTGGGATTGGTTAGACATTGCACAACTTCCGTCCAATTTTTGGATGAGTCTGCCACCGGATATTCCAGTTGGTCGCTAGGGGTTCTAAATTGGGTGCTATTAAATAAATGTTGTGCATAACCCGATTGAGTAGAACCATCAACCTGGTAATGCTCTTGAGTCGTATAGAGAAATTAATCACACCTCTTGTGCCTTTGCTTTTTCGTGTTTCAAATCCAGAGGGGTTGAATAGTTACTACCGACAAGCTGTTAATGCAAGACTGCCCCAATCCGTTGCAAAACTCGCTCTTTGCCCAAAATCCCCATGATTTGGTGCAGGGGGGGGCCGCTGGTTTGGCCGGTGAGGGCGGCGCGGACAGGTTGCAAAACCTCTTGAACGCTCCAGGCGTGGCTGTGGTGGAAGCTGTGGCGTAGGTTTTGCAGGATGATGTAGGCAGTTTGTTCGTCCAGCAGCACCACTACCGCTATTTCCGCAATCAGACGCACCAACACGGGATGGGCAGAGGGGAGTGATAAGGCTTTTCGGCCGTTTTCCGTAACCCTCACTTTGTCTACAAAAGCCCATTCGCTCAATTCCACCGCATCTGCCAATTTGGTTAACCCATCTCGGATAACGGCCGTTAATCGCACCAACCATTCCGGTGACAGGGGCAATTCATCGTAAACATCTTCCAAAAACGGCCGAACTAGCTCTGCTAACGCGGCATTGTTTATCTTTTGTAGATATTGACGATTGACCCAGTTCAACTTATCCCAATCAAACACCGAAGGACTGGTTCCGAGCCGCTCCAGGCGAAACTGCTGCCGCACCTGCCACTTGTTCAAAATTTCCTGGGCATTATCTGGTGCCCAGCCCAACAATAACAAATAATTAAAAACTGCCTCCGGCAAATAACCGACTTCCTGGAAATCGGTGACAAGATACCCTCCTTCAGGGTCCCGTTTTTTTAGTTTTTCGCCCCGTTTGTTCAAAATGAGGGGCAAATGAATCCAAACCGGCGGTTGCCACCCCATCACGTTGTAAAGTTGCAGGTGAATCGGCGAGGTAGAAATCCAATCATCGCCGCGCACCACATGGGTAATGCCCATCTCGTGGTCATCTGCCATGGCAGCCAGGTGGTAGAGTGAACGGCCGTCTGCCCGCACCAGCACCGGGTCTTCTTGAATCAAACGATTGTCAAAACGGATGTCACCCCGCAAGGCATCGGGCAAAATGGTTTCCCCCGTGCGCGGCATCCGCAGGCGTAACGGATTCTCCCCTGGCAAACCAGGGTGCGTGGGATCATCGCCGTAGTAGGCATGATCTCCGGCCAGAAGTTGCTGAATCACTTTTTGGTGGAAATGGGATCGCTGTGACTGGATGTAAGGGCCGTAATCCCCCCCTACGTCGGGGCCTTCATCCCAATCTAACCCTAACCAGGTCAGGGCATCTAAAATTTGTTGGGTCGCCTGAGGGCTGTTTCGTTCGGTGTCGGTGTCTTCAATGCGAAGGATAAAATCGCCATCCATTGCCCGCGCCAACGCCCAACTAAAAAGGGCGGTGTGCAAGTTGCCAATATGGGGAATGCCTGTGGGGCTGGGGGCAAAACGGAAGCGGGGCATGAGTAACAAGAAAAACTCAGTTTCGGCATTAAACAATCAAGGTTTGGCAAAGATCATGCGGCCAGCGGTGGTTTGCAGAACTTTGGTGACGGTGACTGGGAGGGTTTTGTGAATCAATTTTCGGCCGTCTTCCACCACTACCATTGTGCCGTCGTCCAGATACCCTACCCCTTGTTCTGCTTCTCGCCCTTCCTGGATGACTTTGACGATTAACTCCTCACCCGGCAAGTAGGTACCTTTGACGGCATTTGCCAGGTCGTTGATATTCAATACTGTCACCCCTTGCAATTCAGCTACCCGGTTCAGGTTGTAGTCGTTGGTCATGATGGGGCAGCGCAGATGGCGGGCCAGGGCGACCAGTTTGCCATCTGCGTCGCGCACTTCGGAGGCATCCATGTCGCTGATTCGCACTGGCACAGGGGATTCTTCGCGCAAGATGCTCAAAATGTCCAACCCGCGCCGCCCCCGATTCCGCCGTAATGAATCGGAGCTATCCGCAATGTGTTGTAGTTCGTTGAGGATAAAGTTGGGAACCAGCAGAGTGGAGCGCACGAAACCCGTTTTTACAACGTCAGAAATACGGCCGTCTATAATGACACTTGTATCCATAAGAATATAATTTTCTGCCAGGGATTCATCCTGGTTTTTCGGCTGGGTCGAACTCCCACGAAAGTTGTAGAAAAGGGTCTGTAAATCGTGTTGGCGAGAGGTTAATATCACCACGCTGAGGTAACAAAAAACCACAACGGCCGCTAGCGGGGTAATTTGTTGGAAAGGGGCTGGCAACAATGAAAGGGGCAGCGACAACAAAGCAGCGGCCACCAACCCCAGAAAAATACCTACCAAAATAGCCGCCAGCTTTTCGGGTGGCATACTTGCCAGGCTTCTGCTGGCCCATCGAATGGGTCGGGTGGTTATGTAGGGTGTTAAAATTAACCCGGCCAGAAACCCTAACAAACCAACAACCAGAACATATACATCAGGTTGGTCATTAAACCAACTAGCTAACCTGGCCCCCGAGATGCCCCCACCTACAGCCCCGATGATTGCTCCAATAATGCGAAAAATGAATTCTATACTTAAGCCCATAGTAAGGTTACAAAATAAGTTGCTCTGCTCAAAAGTGGTTAAGGCAATAGTACCATAGCAATAGGTAAACCGCAAAAGACCTGTCCGGTGGGGGCAGGTCTTTTGCAGGCAAAAAGCGGTTTAAACGGCTAAAGTCGTTACTACGAGCGTCAGGGGCGACTTTCTGCCCTGACAGGTACAGGGGTGGGGTTGGTGGCCGGGACAGGGGGACGGTTGGGTGAACGTTGCGGCCGGCTGGTGGGTTGGTTTGCAGGTGGGGCCGCTGGTAATGGGTCTGGGTTGATGTGGGGCAGGGGGGAAATCGGCCGTTTTTCTTCTGCCACTCTTTGACGATTTTGTTGCGCCTGTTGCCCGGCCAGATCAAAGATATGTTCCCCAGCCACCGAAAACGCCCCAATAAACAAAATGCGAGTGAGCCACACCAATGCCGCCACCAGCACAGGGACAATTTGCAACAACTGTTCCCGGCTCAATACCTCGTTGCCAGTCTGATGGTTCATGACCGTCAGCGAGACAGCCCACCAGGTCATGATGGCGTTCATGGTGGCCCCCAGCAGCCACGCCCCCATCAAATACCACACCGCTTTGGGTTCTTCGCGCCCGCGTTCGGGGGTGAACAGGCGGGCCAGCCCGGCAAAGTCAATGGCGCAGAAGGCAATGGCTAAAATGGCTGCCCAGCTGATACCCACAAAAGTGACACCACCCAGTAAATCTTGCAAAGCGTAGCGGGTGGTATCAAAATTGAAAATTTCAAAAGCAACCAAGGCAATTAACAAGATGGCCCCAATAACGGTTTTCCTGGGGATATTCAGATTGATATGGTAGCTTGCTGAAGAATTAAAAGTGGGGGATTGCATAGCTCCACCCTGATGATTGACTTCCCCAGTACGCATGTGATTCTCCTCAATCGCCAAAACTATCCTGTATCACAACTTACGTCTATCCTGTTCCATCACATCAAAAAGGAGGAGTGGAGCTGGTAAGGGTCGCACTTACCAGCTCCACATTGGGAAGAGGGTGGAGGGAGGGTAGAACGCTTGTTCTGATTTATATATTAGCACGTTTGTTCTAATTTGTCAACGAGATTTTGGCCCAAGAAGTTACCAAAACCTTGACAGTGGTTGGGTAACAGGAGTAGAGTTTTATAGATGAATAAGAACATTTCTCCGACCGTTTTTCTGATGATAGATGGGTTGCGCCCAGACGCGATAACGGCCGATACCAGCCCTCAGTTGTTGGCGTTGCAGGCGCGTAGTAGTTTTTCCCTGGTGGCTGAATCAGCCAACCCTTCGATGACATTGCCCTGTCACATGAGTATTTTTCACAGTGTGCCACCTGCACGGCATGGGGTGACGACCAATACCTGGATGCCGATGGCCCGGCCGTTGCCGGGGGTGGTAGATGTAGCAAAAACGTATGATCGAACGGCCGTTTTTTTCTACAACTGGGAACCATTACGAAACCTGAGTGTGCCTGGTAGCCTGGCTGCTTCTTACTTCTGGGATACAGCTTATAATCTGGATGGGGATGTGGTGGTGGCAGAAACGGCCGTTTCTTATCTGCGAGGACAACGACCCAATTTCACCTTTATTTATTTTGGCACGGTGGACACGGCCGGGCATTATTTTGGTTGGATGTCACCGGAGTATCTGGCCCAGGTGAACAAAGTGGATCAACTGTTGGGTCAGGTGTTGGCTCAGTTGCCAGCCGATTGCACCATTTTGTTGCAAAGTGATCATGGTGGACACGAACGGACACACGGCACAGAGATGCCGGAAGATATGATGATTCCCTGGCTGGTGGCTGGCCCTGGGATTCGCCAGGGGCATGAGATTCAAACGGCCGTTTCCTTGCTGGATACCGCCCCCACCCTGGCAAAGGCTTTAGACATTCCCATCCACGCCCAATGGGAGGGGAAAATTGTTTCGGAGATTTATTTGGCTGATTAGGGGAATTAGTGATTGGAGATGATTGGAATTAACTTTACTTTATGTCGCGCAGAGACGCGGAGACGCTGGGAGGGGAAAACTCTTTACGTCGCTACGCCTCTGCGCGAGAAACCTTTTTCCAATGAACTTTATTGAGTGTCATCTCCAATCGTTACAAAAATCCAATGTTTGACTGGCAAACGGACGAAGAGAATTGGCAAGAGGAGACAGCGACCCCACAAACGG
>CAZPEJ010000072.1:0-12945 GCA_964585465.1 uncultured Ardenticatenaceae bacterium | reverse complement strand
CCCTAATACAGCCGCTCCAAAAACGCCTCATCCTCCCCTTCCCCCATCGGGTAGGTATGTTCGTCGGCGGGAAAGTGGCGAGCGCGCACATCTTCACGGTAAGCCGCGAGGGCAGTGACAATGGTTTCGCTCAGGTTGGCATACCGTTTAACGAAACGGGGTTGTAATTTTTCGTGTAAACCTAATAAATCGTGATACACCAACACCTGTCCATCACATCCCACCCCAGCCCCAATGCCGATGGTCGGGATTTTTAACCGTTGGCTGATGTGGCTGCCCACCAGGGCCGGGACGGCTTCCAACACCAGGGCAAAACAGCCTGCCGCTTGTAAAACCAGGGCATCTTCTAACAAGTGTTGGGCGGATTCGGCCGTTTTGCCTTGCACACGGTACCCTCCCAACTGGGATTGGGATTGAGGCGTAAGGCCAATATGCCCCATGACCGGAATACCCGCCCGCACAATGGCTCGCACAGTATCGGCCGTTTCTGCCCCCCCTTCCAGTTTTACTGCCTCCATACCAGCTTCTTTGATAAATCGGCCCGCATTCCGCACCGCCTCAGCTGCCTCTGCCTGATAAGACATAAAGGGCATATCCCCCACCAAAAAAGCGTATTGCGCCCCCCGTGCCACCATACGGCAATGGTGCAACATCTCCTCCATCGTCACAGCAGCCGTGTTATTCAGCCCCATCATCACCATGCCCAACGAATCCCCCACCAAAATAATGTCCATCTCCGCTTTATCTGCCAGCGTCGCCCCACTAAAATCATAAGCAGTGAGCATAACAATGGGTTGTGATTTCTCTTTTTTCTTTTGCAAATCCAGAACAGTTATCTTTTTGCGGCTCATGAGGGAATATCTCCTATCGCGTTTCGTGTACACTTCGTGAGCGTCCAGAAATTCGTTCTGTTACGACCCCCCCAGGGTAACAGAGCGTTGGGCCATCTGATAAAGTTGCCCAGCCAGGGTTTCAATGGTTTGGCGCAAGGCTACTTGGGCGCGCCAGGAGGTGGGGATGCCGTTTTCGCCGTAACACGCTCCGGCCAACTGTCCATAAACGGCCGTTGTTGTATCCGCATCATCCCCCAAATTGGCTGCCAGCAACGCCCCCGCACGGAAATTGTCACTACGGTAAAAAGCCCACAACGCCGCTTCCAACGACTTCACCACATACCCGCTACCCTGAATTTGGGGCGGTTGGTGCAGTTTGAAAGAGCCATGAGCGATTTCTGCAATCAGCGGATGTAGCGGGTGGTTTTCCCAATAACCCGGCACCGGGCAATAACCCGCCGCCAGCAGCGTTGTTTTGTCCGCCCCATTGAGCGCACCCACCAGCAACGCCGCAAAGTAGTGACAGGCAGAAACGGCCGTTTCTGCTCCATGTGTCGTCCTAGAGCTTTCCCCTGCTTTTTCAATTGCTTCCTGGGGAGAATCGGCGTAAGCCATTGGCACAGCTGCCAACCGCATAATCGAACCATTCCCGGCAGTGCGGGGATGGGTTGAACCGGCAAACGGATCACCCGTTTGCTGGAAACGGTTTAGAGCCTCTCGTGTGGTGACACCAATATCAAAACAACGGCCGGTGCTGCTCAAATGCCCTTCGCGGTACCAACGTACATACCGCTCCATCTGGTCAGTGGGGTCAAACCCTTGTTTTTCTACCAGACTTTCCGCCAGACAAAGAGCCATCGAGGTATCATCCGTCCATTGCCCTGGGGATAATCCAAATGGGCCGCCCCCTGTCATATCCTCAATGGGTGTGAATGAACCAGGACGGGCAAATTCCAACGTGGTGCCCACAGCGTCCCCCACCGCCAGCCCCAACAAACAACCATTGAAACGTTCTAATTGTTTCATGGCTTCATTGTAGCGTAAAACACCTTACTGCCCAATGTCCCGCCGAAAATGTGCCCCATCAAAATGGATAGCTGCCACCCCTGCGTAAACACGCGCAACGGCCGTTTCCCGGTTTTCCCCCCAGGCACTTACCGCCAGAACACGCCCCCCGTTGGTGAATAATCGGCCGTTTTCCCACCTTGTCCCGGCCTGGAACACCTGCACCCCTGCCAGACTGTTTGCGGCTTCCACCCCGGTTATGGGCAAATTTTTAGAATAAACCCCTGGGTAACCCGCCGCCGCCATCACCACCGCCGCACACGCCCCCGCACGGCAGCGCACCATCTCCGGTGTTAGCTCCCCGGCAAGGCAAGCCAGCAGAATTGTTACCAAATCCCCCTCCAACATGGGCAGCAACACCTGGGTTTCCGGGTCGCCAAACCGGCAATTAAACTCCAGCACCTTTACCCCATTTGGTGTCAACATCAATCCAGCGTACAAAACCCCCACATACGGCGTTCCCCTGGCAGCCATGCCAGTGACAACCGGTTGCAGCACCGTCTGTACCATCTGCGCCACCCAGGCATCGTCCACATCGGGCAGGGGGGTATAGGCCCCCATCCCGCCCGTGTTAGCTCCCTGGTCAGTGTCAAAGATACGTTTGTGGTCGCGGGCAGGCAGCAATGGAACGGCCGTTTTGCCATCACAAAAAGCCAACAACGACACTTCACGCCCACTCAGCCGCTCCTCAATGACCACCTCGTCACCCGCCACCCCAAATTCATGTTGCAACATAATTTGTCGCAAAGCGGCTTCTGCCTGGCGGGTGTCGTCGCAAACAATAACCCCTTTGCCCGCCGCCAGACCACTGGCTTTGATAACGGTCGGCCCTGGGTGTTGCGCCAGATACTCCCGCGCTGCATCGTAACTGGTGAAGGTGTCATAAACGGCCGTTGGAATGCTATGTGCCACCATAAACTGTTTGGCAAACGTTTTAGAGGCTTCTAACTGGGCGGCGGCGCGACAGGGGCCAAAAATTTTCAGCCCGGCCGCCTGAAATTCATCCACAATCCCCATCGCCAATGGCACTTCTGGCCCAACGACCGTCAGGGTAATGCCATTTTCCAGGGCAAACTGGCGCAAAGCAGGCAAATCCGTTTCGGCAATGGGGAGATTTTGTAGCGTGGCAGAGTGGGCGGGGTCAGAAACGGCCGTTCCCCCATTCCCCGGGGCCACAAAAAGGTGTGTTACCTGCGGCGACTGACTCAACTTCCAGGCCAGCGCATGTTCACGCCCACCACTACCAATGAGTAACAGCTTCATCCCCACATCTCCTCAAAAATCATCTTTTCCCGTTGATCATCCGCCAGCAACCAGTCGGGCAGCGGAATGGGGTAGTGGCCCGAAAAACAGGCGTTGCAATGGCCGGTAGCCTGTTGAATCGTCGCTTCAACCGCATCTTTCATCCCATCCAGGCTCAAATAGGCCAGCGTTTCAGCCCCAATATGTTGCCGAATGGCTTCCACATCCATGTTGTGGGCAATCAACTCCTTGTAGGTTGCCATGTCTACCCCCATAAAACAGGGGTGCTGCACAGGTGGTGATGAGACTCGCACATGGACTTCTTTGGCGCCGCCGTCGCGTAACAGTTGCACCAACGGCCCGGCCGTATTACCACGCACTATCGAATCATCCACCAACACCACCCGTTTGCCGCGCAAATTGGCAGAAAGCGGGTTGTACTTGATACGCACCCCCTCCTTTCGTAAATGGTCGTCGGGCTGAATAAAAGTACGGCCGATATACCGATTTTTTGTTAGCCCCTCGGTGAAGGGAATCCCTGATTGTAAACTAAACCCAATGGCCGCCGGGGTAGCCGAGTCTGGCACACCGACCACCACATCGGCCGGGGCTGGGGCCTCTTTTGCCAGTTGCCGCCCCAGCCGTTGCCGTACCTCGTGAATCACCTGCCCTTCCATCACCGAGTCGGGGCGGGCGAAGTAAACATACTCAAAGATGCACATGGCCCGTTTGGCGGATTTAACGCCGGTGAAGGAAGTGACACCGTGTTTATCCAGGCGCAAAATCTCCCCCGGCATCACTTCGCGCAAAAAATCAGCCCCCACTGTGTGCAGGGCGCAAGATTCAGAAGCGACCACATAGTTGCCATCCTCCAACTGCCCCAGGCAAAGCGGCCGTAACCCTAGTGGGTCGCGCAAGGCATAAATGGCATCTCGCGTCAAAATGGAAAGCGAATAAGCCCCCTCGGCGGCTTGCATAAATGCTCGCAACCGGCTGACCCAACGATCTTGCTCCATGCCGTTTTGTTCAGCGTTGCCCCAGACTTCGACCGGGGCAGCCAACATCTGGGTAATCACTTCGCTGTCGCTGGTGGAGGCCAACCCGACCCCTCGTTTGAGCAGTTGGTAACGCAAGTGTAAGGCGTTGGTAATGTTACCGTTGTGCGAAACCCCCAGCGGGCCGTAAATGGTTTCAATGAGGTAGGGTTGGGCGTTGCGAATATGGGAGGAGCCGGTGGTGGAGTAACGATTGTGGCCGATAGCCAGATGGCCTTGCAACGGCCGTAAATGTTCTTCATGAAAAACTTGCGAAACCAGCCCCATGCCCTTGTAATAGTAAGCGGAACGGCCGTCGCTGGTGGCGATGCCCGCGCTTTCCTGCCCACGATGTTGCAGGGCGTAGAGTGCAAAAAAGGTTAACCGGGCGGCATCCCGCCCCGGTGCATAAACCCCAAAAACGCCGCACTCATCATGCGGCTTATCATCTGAAAAAGAAATTGTCATGTGTTTCTCCACCGTCATGTTTTACGTTTCATGCCTTCCCCTGCAACAAATCTCTTGCCTGTTTAACCTGCTTCGCGGCTAATTCGGCCGTTTCTGCCAGAGCCGTGATGTGTCCCATTTTGCGTCCTGGGCGGGCTTCTCGTTTGCCATATCGGTGAACCGTCAAACCGGGGATGTGGTGCAAAACAGACCAATTTGGTTCACCCGCCTGCCACAAATCACCTAATAAATTTGCCATAGCGGCCGGGCTGCGGTAAACCGCTTCACTCAGTGGCAACCCACAAATAGCCCGAATGTGTTGCTCAAACTGGCTTACAGCGCACGCTTCCAGGGTCAGGTGGCCGGAATTGTGGACACGCGGAGCGACTTCGTTGATAAACAGTTGCCCTTCTTTGCTCAAAAACATCTCTACACAACACACCCCCACCACATCTAAGGCTGTCAAGGTGCGCCGTGCCAGGGCCACTGCCTCACCGCGTACTTCGTCCAAAATTGGGGCGGGAGCCAATGAAATGTCCAGGATGTGTTGATGGTGGCTGTTTTGGATCACCCCGAAGTGTTCAATACGGCCGTC
The DNA here is from genome assembly GCA_964585465.1 of uncultured Ardenticatenaceae bacterium. Taxonomy (GTDB): domain Bacteria; phylum Chloroflexota; class Anaerolineae; order Promineifilales; family Promineifilaceae; genus CAZPEJ01. The sequence goes on along the minus strand of CAZPEJ010000072.1, from coordinate 7,729 downwards.
TTGCCCCCGTACCGCCACTACCGATAACTCCCGGTCAAAATCCAAAAATAGCTCCAAAACTGCATCCTGCTGTCCGATGGCTGCATAAGCTGGTTCCACCTCGTCAGCCTGGCGAATGAAGTATTGTCCTTTGCCGTCGTAGCCAGATTCGGCCGTTTTTAACACCACCGGAAACCCTAACCAGGAAACGGCCGCTTGCAAATCGGCCAGGGAGTGAATGGCGACAAATGGCACAGTGGGCAGGTTGTGTTGCTCCAGGAACCACTTTTCTCGCAAGCGGTTCTGGGTGGTGTGCAACACCCAGCCACCGGGGAACAAGGGGGTTTGTTGGGCAGCAACTTCGGCCGTTTTTGCTGGCACATTCTCAAATTCATAGGTGACCACATCTACCCGGCTGGCAAATTGCCGCACCGCTTCCAAATTGTGATAAGCCGCAACAATTTCCAGGTCTGCCACCTGCCCGGCGGGTGAACCCCGTTCGGGCGAAAAGATATACACACGATACCCCAACTGGTGAGCCGCCAGGGTTAATAATCGTCCCAACTGCCCGCTGCCGAGGATGCCAATGGTAGAATTTGGAGGAAGGGGTGATGGTTTCATAAGCGGTTTTTAGCAGTTTGGTGGAAAATCCCAGTGGAACACGGATGACGCAGATACAACGGATTTTCGCGGGTTTTCTCTTGTCTCATCCGCATGACCCGTATGCCATTTCAACCTTCTTCGACAGACTTCGAGGATAAGTATACTGTATTTTGTGGGCTGTTCCCACCTTTAACCGGGGCGAGATAGGTTGGCAAATTGGGAACGGAGCATGTCTAATTCGGCCGTTTTGCGCCCAATTTTTCGCTCAATTTCCTTAACCATTTCTGCCCACAAATCTCGCCCTGACCGTTTTGCCAGTTTCACTTCCAGGCTAAAAGCCACGCTGGGGTGGTTGTGCAAGTTCCGTAGCTCCTGATCAATTTCTTGAATACGGCGGCGGCAACGGCCGATTTCCTTTTCTAAAACGGTTACCATTTCCGCGCTGGCTAACAGGGGTCGGCTTTTGTCTTGAATGGTTTCTTGCGCCAATGCCTGTAGTTCGGTGAGACTGCGAGCGGCATAGGCATCATTAACGGCCGTCATCTTTTCGGTACGAAACTGCCGATCCGTCTCACCTTCTGCCAGGTCAGGATGAAAACGGCGTGCCAGCTGGCGATACAACTTTTTCATCTCGGCTTCGGTGGCTGGGCTGGGTGGTGGTGGGGGGAGTGACGGTGGTTCAGGGTGGCTTTCCCAGGCGCGGCGGAACTGCTCATCTACCGATTGGAATTCAAACCCAAACGCTTGGCGGTTGCGAATGGCTTGAATACGATCCAGGTATTGTTTAACCGCCTGGTCTAATTGCAATAGTCGGCTTTCCAGATGCCCAATTTTAGCTTCATACTCCTGATCAAAAGCACGGATGCCTGTCTGCCGATCTGCCAGTTCTGTCTCTGATTCAATCAGATCGTTTTTTACTTGCTCCAGTACAGTCCGCAGACGAGTCAGTTTTTCTTGGGTTGTTTCTGTCATCTTTTGTCTGTGTGAAACGTAAAAAGTGAAAGGTGAATCGTGAAACGTGAATCGTAAAACGTCGTGATGGGGTGTAGCAGGCCATAAAATTCGCCAGACGACCACGAACATTGTACAGTAGATTTCTTAACTCGAAACTCAAAACTCGAAACTCATCAGGATTGACCAATGCAGAAAACATTAGCCATGAAGTTATTGGAAGGAAAAAAGATTCCTTATACGGTGGTTCCATACCCCGACTCAATGCGGGATGCGGAGGAGATAGCGGCCGTTTTGGGGGTGCCATCTGCTCAGGTTTTTAAGACATTGGTGGTGTTGCCGGTGGGGGGAGAACGGCCGTCTAAACCCCTTCTGGTGATGATGCCAGCCAATAACCAGCTAGATTTGAAGAAACTGGCAAAAGCAACCAACCAGAAAAAGCTGCAAATGGCAACTCATCGAGAAGCAGAGGAGTTGACAGGTTTGCAGGTGGGAGGAATATCTGCGTTGGCTTTGCTAAATAAAGGATTTTCAGTTTATCTGGAAACCTCCGCCCAAACATTTAGCCACATCTATGTCAGTGCCGGGCAGAAAGGGTTGGACTTAAAAATTGCGGTAGCAGATTTAATCAATTTGACCAAAGCACGCCTGGTAGAAGCCAGTTTATAGTTCCCATTTTAGTGGGTTTCCTGCCGAAGCCGGAACGACAAACCCTGGTTTACCCTTCCAATAATAAAACTTCTGGGTCTTCGATCAACTCTTTCACTTTCACCAAAAACTGCACCGCTTCCCGGCCGTCTACCATGCGGTGATCATAGGTGAGGGCTACGTACATGATGGGGCGGATGACCACTTCTCCCTGGCGGGCAATCGGCCGTTCCACGATGTTATGTAAACCCAAGATACCTACCTGTGGCGGATTCAAGATGGGCGTGCTTAACATCGAACCAAATACCCCACCGTTTGTGATGGTAAACGTCCCGCCCCGCAAATCCTCCAACGTCAAAGAGCCATCCCGCGCTTTTTGGGCATAATCCCGCACCGCTTTTTCAATCTCGGCAAACGACTTCCGATCTGCGTCGCGGATGACAGGCACCACCAGCCCTTCCTCGGCCCCAACCGCCATGCCAATGTCGTAATAATGTTTCAAAACGATGTCATCCCCCTGGATTTCGGCGTTGAGTTGGGGGAATGTTTTGAGTGCGCCTACCACCGCCTTAACAAAGAAACTGCTAAACCCCAGTTTAATGCCGTGTGCCTTGTTAAAACTTTCCTGCCGCCGCTTTCGCATATCCATTACGGCACCCATATCCACTTCGTTAAAAGTGGTCAGCATAGCGGCCGTTTGTTGGGCCTCCACCAGTCGTTGGGCAATGGTGCGGCGACGGCGGGACATCTTTTTCCGGGTTTCTCGTTCTGGCTGGGCAAACGGGAACAGTGATAGGTTCATAACTGGTGGCGGTGCGGGGGATTCGGGTTTAGCAGGCGGCATGACCGGGGGTGGTTGGCTGGGGGTTGGTTGTTCGCTCAGGTGGGTTTGCACATCCTGTTTGGTAATGCGTCCACCAGGGCCACTGCCGACGAGTTGGGAAACGTCTACCCCTTCGGCCTCGGCCATGCGCCGGGCAACGGGAGTAGCAGATGGGGAAACGGCCGTTTGTGCCGGTTTAGGTGGCGAGACGGTGGGTGTGTCGGCAGCGGGTGTGTCGGAGGTTGCTGCTCCTTCAATCACCCCTAACACCTCACCCACTTTGACATCTTCCCCGCTGGGTTTCACAATTTTCACCAACACCCCGGAGGTTTCTGCGCCAACTTCCACATCCACCTTATCCGTTTCCAGTTCTACCACAATTTCACCCAGCGAAAGGGTGTCGCCCTCTTTTTTCAGCCATTGACCCACAGTGGCTTCCACCACCGATTCACCTAGCTGTGGAACAACGATATTTGTAGCCATGTTTTATACCCTTCAATCAAACCCTAACCCGCGCTCTTTGAGCGAAACGTACCGTTGACGGCCGATAATAATGTGATCCAGCACTTCAATATCCAACAATTTGCTGGCCTGAACCAGTTGTCGCGTCACATTGACATCTTCGGGCGAGGGAGAAGGATCGCCAGAAGGGTGGTTATGGGCCACAACAAAAGCGGCCGCATTTTCCTTAATCGCCACCCGAAACAGTTCTCCCACACGCACAATCGAAGTATTCAGGTTGCCCACGTACACCGTTGGGGTTGCCAACACCCGATTGCGAGTATCTACCAACACCAGGCGCAAATGCTCCTGCTCCAGAAACATCATTTCCGACATCAGCAGGTTGGCAGCATCGGCCGGGGAGGAGACTTTCGGCCGTTCTTCTGGGGCAGAAGCCATCAACCTTCGGCCGATTTCTAAGGCTGCTTTGATTTCAATGGCTTTTGCTTCCCCGATCCCCTTCACCCGTTTCAACTCGGCCACAGTAGCCCGCGACAGCCCCGGCAACCCTTTAAACTCCACCAGTAGCCGTTCTGCCAGCCGCAACACATTTTCTCCCGGCAGCCCTGCACGCAAAACAATCGCCAGCAATTCGGCCGTTGAAACTGCCCCCGCCCCCACCATCACCAGCCGTTCACGCGGGCGATCCTGTTCCGCCATATCTCGAATCATCGGCACATACTTCACCGGTGATTCTTCTGCCATAATCCCCTCCGAAAATGGTGAATGGTGAACGGAATACCCCATTCACCATTCTACTTCTCTACTTTCCTGCACTTTGCACCAATATCACAAACTCTTCCCACTCTTCCGAAGAAAGGTGCAGCGTAATACCACCCAACTCAATGTGGTAAACGTATCCATCCTCTTCTTCACTACGCCAAATCGCAAAACTCTCGCTCTCGGCGATAATATCCAATTCTACAGCTTGTTCTTTTTTTGCCATCTTATCCTCAAAAAATTAAAGTTTATCGGGAATAAAGTTTCCCGCGCACTATCAATTATCGTCTCGGCCCGCGCCCCCGGTCATCACGCCGGTCGCCCCCGCGCCCACCCCGGTCATCACGCCGGTCGCCACCCGGACGGCCGTTTCCACCCCGACCGCCGCGTGGCCCACCAGGGCTATCATTTTCCCGTGCTTCCTCCAACGTCCAACCTTCCAAAACAGCCTTACGCGACAGACGCACCTTGCCTTCCGGCCCAATGTCTGTCACCATCACCATCACCTCATCCCCCACCTGCAACGCATCTTCCACCCGCTTCAAATGCTCCGAAGAGATTTGTGAAATGTGAACCATGCCATCCATGCCGGGCAAGAACTCAATAAAAGCCCCAAAATCGGTGATTCGCACCACTTTACCGTTATAGAGTTGCCCCAACTCGGCTTCACGGGTAATCAGGTGAATCCGTTCCGCCGCTTCTTCAGCCCGGTTATCGGTACCAGCCACAAACACCGTACCATCTTCCTGAATGTCAATCGAAACCCCATAAGTTTCTTCCATGCTGCGGATATTCGAGCCACCCTTGCCAATAACGGCCCCAATTTTGTCGGGGTCAATTTTCACCGTCAACATGCGCGGGGCAAACTGACTAAGAGATTTGCGCGGGGCAGGAATGATTTGCAGCATCGAATCCAGAATAGTCATACGGGCAGTTCGCGCCTGCTCCAATGCCTCGGCCATGATTTGCTGAGAGAGGCCAGAGATTTTGATGTCCATTTGTAGGGCTGTAACCCCTTCGCTGGTGCCAGCCACCTTAAAATCCATGTCTCCCAGGTGGTCTTCCATGCCTTGAATATCGGTGAGAATGGCGTATTTGTTGCCATCTGTCACCAAACCCATGGCCACACCGGCGACCGGCCGTTTAATCGGCACTCCGGCATCCATCAAAGCCAGACTGGAGGCACACACGCTGGCCTGGCTGGTGCTGCCGTTGGAGGTCAACACCTCCGAGACAACCCGAATGGTGTAAGGGAACTCTTCTTCGGAGGGAATCATAGGCAACAGGGCGTTTTCGGCCAATGCCCCATGCCCGATTTCGCGCCGTTTTGGGCCGCGCAACGGCCAGGTCTCACCCGTTGAGAAGGGGGGGAAGTTGTAATGGTGCATATAGCGGCGGCTTTCTTCCGGGGATAACCCTTCTAATTTTTGGGCTTCGCGGGGGGTGCCTAGTGCTACCAGGGATAGGACTTGTGTCTGGCCCCGCTGGAATAGCCCAGACCCATGCGCGCGCGGGCTGAGACCTACTTCGCTGGAAAGGTCACGAATGGTGGTGTGATGACGGCCGTCTGGACGAATGCCATCGTACAAAATCCGATGCCGCACAGCCTCTTTCAGTTCATGGGTAATGACCTCACGGATAGCCCGGTGGTCGGTGGTGTCATCCTCTTCCATGAAACTGCTCACCACATCTTCCCGCACGGTGTCTACCGCTTCGTTGCGATCCTCTCGGTCGGGGTTCAAAGCAATGGCTTCGCGGATACGATCTCCCAGGCGGGCTTTAACGGCCGTTTCCAATACCTTGTCCGTCTCTGCGATTTCCACCGCATACTTTTCTTTGCCCACCGCTGCCCGCATCTCTTCCTGGATGTCAATCAACGGCTGCAACGCCCGATGCCCAAATTCCAAAGCCTCCACCATCACTGGCTCACTAATTTCATTGGCTCTGGCTTCTACCATAATAATAGCATCCCGTGTTCCAGCCAGTCGTAAATCCAACGAACTATTCGCCATCTCCTGGTTGCTGGGGTCAATGACAAACTGACCATCCACATACCCCACCCGCACCGCACCCACTGGCCCATTCCAGGGCACGTCAGAGATGTGCAAAGCTGCGCTGGCTGCATTCACCGATAAGATGTCCAACTGATGAATACCATCAGACGAAAGGGTCGTGACAATCACCTGAACCTCGTTTCGCATTCCATCGGGGAACAACGGACGCAGCGGGCGGTCTGTCAGGCGGGCGGTTAAGATAGCCTCGGTGGTGGGGCGACCTTCGCGGCGATAAAAACCACCCGGAATTTTGCCTGCCGCATACATTTTTTCTTCATATTCCACACTCAAAGGGAAAAAGTCTAATCCCTCACGCACCATTTTCGACATAGTCGCGGTGGCCAATAACACACAGTCCCCCACCCGAATGGTGACGGCTGCACCAGCCAGTTCGGCCAGTTTACCCGTTGCAAACGTAACATCGTTGTTGCCAACACGGGTCGTAAATAATTTATCTTGTTGCATAATAAATAATCCTCCACATTCAAGCCAGAAACGACCAACATCCCATTTGATGATGGTCATTTGATGACTGACTTATCTTTGTTTAACAATCGGAGGGTGAAGGGTTAGGGACTGGGGATTGACTCATACCACAATATGGGGCAATACCCAATTCCTAAACCAGACACAACACCCTCAGTTAAAGTAAGAAGGGCGAAACCGTTTCGCCCCTCTCAACTTAATGAACTTTTAACGACGCAACCCCAAACGCTCCAGGATTATCTTGTAGCGGTCTGGGTGGCCTTTGCGTAAATAAGCCAGCAAACGGCGACGTTTGCCAACCAACCGAAGTAAGCCCCGACGAGAGCTTTCATCATGTTTATGATGGTTTAGGTGTGCTTGCAACTGTTTAATACGTTTGTCAAAAATTGCAATCTGTACCTCTGGTGACCCGGTATCGCCAGGGTGAACTTCAAAATCTTTCATCAATTCGGCTTTCACTGCCACTTCTAAAGGCATGTTCGTTTGTCCTCCAATTCTTGATAATTTTTAGCCAGTCAGCCGCCGTGCCGATTACGTCGCACTTTCTAGCCAATGTGTAATTTTAACCCGAAAAACCCTATGTGCAAATTTGGGGATTTGGGGGTTAATGAGGAATAGGAAGGAACGGCATCGTGTATACCTGCACCACAATCTCGGATCTGGGGCGGAAAATATCGGCCTGATTTATGTGCAGGTGGGTTGGTATTTGCCTGGTATTGGGAGGTTCATAACGGCCGATACCCTTGTCCTCAACCCTTTGCTGTTCAGCTAATTCATCAGGACAGGAGTTCAATTCACACCGTACAGGTCAACAAATTTTTAGGAGAAACAAAAGCAAAGCAGTGCGATGTGGAGTGAATAGGCTGCCTGACGAAGATGGTAAGCAGCACACCGCTATGATAAAATCCTCTGGAGGTAACAGATGACAACCCTATCCCACGACCGATTTTTCAAAGAGTTTTTC
>CAZPEJ010000071.1:6171-13196 GCA_964585465.1 uncultured Ardenticatenaceae bacterium | reverse complement strand
CTGTTCACCTCCGGGTGTTTCTGGAGCCGCACCAGGTACACGGAGCATGGGTAAAAATAAAATCGTTCCTACCAGGATAAGATTGCCATCCCGAAACGCTTTACCGGGGTTAGCGCGATAAATGTCACGCCAATACTTCCCTGCGCCATAGGTGGTTTCGGCAATTTTCCACAAGCTGTCGCCGGGCACCACCTCATAATTGTTGCCACCCTTTTCCACCAATTGTTCACCATCACGTTGAACGGTGGTAGATGTTCCCTGCGCCAGCATTTGTTGTACATACTGGTTGCCCTGACTCTGTTGCATCTGCAACAAAGCCGCCCGACGCAACGGCCGAATACCGTTCACCTCCGGCAAGTGCATAAAATGGCTCTCTCCCCCTTCCAAAACGGCCGTTTGTGGTTGCAAAACCTCACCATGATTCGGCCGTTTTTTCCCCTGGGTTTTTTGCCCCTTGCCAGAATCCCTTTTACGCTGAACTCGTTGTTTGTTTTTCATTCAGCCATCCTTCTTACACAAACACCACCTCATGCCGCCCTGAAGCGATAACCCCATGCTCCACCACATCCAACGACTCCACCGCTTCCCCCTGACGTGTCCCATCCGGCCGGGCCACAAACATCTCCAGGCCACGAATAAACTGCACATTCGCCGTGCCTTGCAGACATTGATACACATCCGAAACAAACAAATCCCGGCCGAACGACCACCCTTTCCCATCCGCCCCACCCGTCAACGGATTCAAAAAGCGGTACAAACGGGCCAACACATCCGCTTCCACCTGGGCCTGGTTCACCCCTGGAGTAGCTCGTAGCTGCACCCGCGCCGCCACCCACCGATAGGCCGGGGCCTGAATAACCAACCGGGTTGTCAGCAGCCGCCGCTCGTCCAGATAAACCTGCAAAGCAGTTATATCAGCTTGTGCCGGTTCCAATTGTGTTGCGGCCAAATACCCAGAAGGGTTTGGCACACGCGGAATCACCAACACATACACCTGCCCCGGAGCCACCCGCCCGGCTTCAGTTGGGCGAGGGTGCAAACATTTCACCCGGCCGATGGTTGCCGGAAGGGCCTGGCGGGCCAAAAACTCAAAATCTGCCTCAGTAACAGCTCGTTCCCGCGAACGCAACAGGGCGGGCATTCGCATCATGGCCGCTTCCAGCGATTCCGCATCCAACCCACCCCAGGCAGGTTTGCGGTTGCGGACTTGGGCAATGTAGGGAATGGCCGTTTTGAGGGTATTTAAGATATTTTCCTGGACATTGCCCTCTTGCCCCCCGCCATAGCGGTAGCGGCGGAACAATAAATTAGCCCCGCGTGGCGGAATATCCCCATACAGTCTAATAGCTCCATCCGGTTGGCGAATGGCCGGGCCAAGCCGCAACTCACCCGTGACACTTTCCAGAGTAAAATGTTTGTCCAGGGCATTAGAATTGGCAAAATCAGGGACTTCTTTCCATTCCTGGGGTTGTGCATTGTTGGTTTGCACAATCAGGGTTTCACCAGGTTGCCGCGCCAGAATGGGAGCAATCTGTAATTTGTATCGTTGCCCGGCCGAACCATCACTGGTGCCTAAAAATTCATCCTCAATTTTTTGGGCGTGGGTGGTGGCAATGGTGCCGCCCCAACTGGCAACCTTGATCTGGCGCAGGCGAGGACTGGTTTGGTAGGGGCGCATTCCATCTTCTCGCTCACTTTTGCTAATTTCGCGCACCCGCACCCGCACCCAATAGAGGTTTTGGTTATTCACATTTTGTTTGCCCATTTTTGGCAGGTGGATGTGAATACGGCCGTTCGAGTTCATCCCTTTAGTACTATCAATATCCACCTCACACCCTTCCCAGCGCGCCTCCCCGGCCCCGGTCGAGGCTTCCCAGCTATAAGGAGGCATCGTTGGGTCAATCCCCGCCCCCCCGGCCGAGTCACTGCTGATCTCAAACCCCAAAATGTGATGGCTCAGGTCACTTTCAAACCCAAAATAGAGTGCATCATCATTCTGGGGAACGGCCGAAAACGCCTCAAACCCATCAAACCCCGTATCTATCCGTTTGAGATTCTGTTCCCGATACTGTTTACTTCTAGGGTCGTTGCCCGCAGAAATACGGGTGAAAACAGCCTTCAGATCGGGAATTTGCACCGTAAAACTATCGTCGGTCGTAAAAATAATGGAACGTTCCGTCTCTGTTTGGGTGCTGGCAACTTCGGTTCCGGCGGGAATAATAACGGCCGTTGACTGGGGTGCTGATAACCAAAACGTCACCGGCACTTTAGCTGGCTGCGGCGGCTGCAACGTCACCCCCATCATCTCCATAAACTTGATGTAATGCAAATCTGGCACCTGATTCAACCGATACAAAATAATATCCGTCATCCAGGCAAACAGTTCAATCAACGTCACCCCTGGATCACTCACATTATGATCCGTCCACTCCTTGATGTAATGGGGAATCTTCTTCTTTGCTTCATCCACAATATCTTGAAAACGACGATCATCTAATTTAGGGGTAGCTAAAGGCATAAAAACTCCACAGAAAGTAACGATTGAGTCCCGTCAATCGTTACGCTTTATTCTCCTGGTATCAAATAAAACGGATGCACCAGGCTGCGCCTGTCATGGATGGCTTTCACCTCATACTGAATTTCGATCAATAAACGACTGGCCTCATTGGGATGAGGATACGCCAACACCTCCCTAACAATAATGCGCGGCTCCCACATCCCCAACGCCTCCTCCACATAACGACAGGCAATAGCGGCCGTATGGGAATTGTTAGGGGCAAAAACCAGCTCATGCAACCGACAACCAAATAACGGCCGCATCACCCGTTGCCCAGGAGACGTACTCAAAATAATACCAATCGCCTGCTCAATTTCGTTACGTTCACTCGTTAGCGCAATTCCCCCCTGTGCATCCAATTGAGGAGGAAATGCCCAACCTCGTCCAATAATCGTTTCTGTGTTCATAATCCCATTTCAAAACGATCTATCAGCCTGTCGGAGAAGGCAGAATAACACGCGGGTCACACAGATAAGACCAAAGAAAAAATCCGCGAAAACCCGTCAAACCTGCGTCATCCGCGTTCCATTGAGACTTTTCCCACAAACTGCTAGCATGTTCGTAAATTCCACTTCAGTGGGTTCTCTTACCCACCAATCATCACCGTTCCCACCGCCACTACCTTTGGCGGCATCGCCCACCCGGCATCCTGGCAGGTAATGGCTGCATCCCCATTACGAGCGGCCGGTTTACCATTGATCATCACCGTCGTACTACCCACCGTCACATTCCCCTTATTCGTCGGCGGCACCGAAAAAGACCCCCCTTGCGGAATATGCGCCGGAGTATTGGTGGCAATGCTGCCAACCGTCGCCGCTGGTTTCCCCATAATCTTCACATCCATACTTAAATTACTATCCAAAATACCATTAAACGGATGGGGGATAGGGGTAGGAGTGGTGCCGCTTGCAGAGGGCACCAAAATAATATGAATATCTACTGCCACAATTTGGTCACCTTGTTTTGCTGCCGGTTGTGCCATTAGTTTAAATTCACCATTGCCCCTTTCACATTCACCTGCCCACTGGCCTTAATATCCAGGTTGCCACCAGCCTCAATCTTCATATTGGTAGAGGACTTCATCTCCAACTGCCCTTTGCTCTCTACCACAATTTTGTTGCCACCGTCGTCCAGCGTAATCACATGCCCATTTTTGCTGGTAATCACAATTTTTTGATTCGCGTCGTCCATCAGCACGCTGTGACCCTCTTTGGTCTTAATTTCTACCTTTTTATCTGCGTTATCGTGCATAGAAATCAGATGTCCCGTGCGAGATTGCCAGACACGCACCAATGGTTTTTCACCCGTCGCAGCATCGGCCGTTCTGGGCGGAATTTTATCTTTGCCATTCCACACCCCACCCAACACAATCGGGCGGCTAAAGTCCCCATGTTCAAACGCCACCAACACCTCATCCCCTACTTCGGGCACCAAACACATGCCCGCCTCCGGGCCACCCCCCAAACCAATCACTCGTGCCCAATCACTTTCTGCTTCATCTGTTAAAGTAGGAAATTTCACCTTCACCCGCCCCCACGTTTTGGGATCATTGGTATTCGTGACAACCCCAACCAACACCCCCGGCCACCGTTGCAAAGGAGCTTCGTGGCGCATTTGCTCCGTCAAAGTACCCGTGCGCGATCCCCGAACTGTGAAGGTAGTCATCAAACCAGACGGGTTATAGAGGTGGGTCACGTTCGTCACCAGATAAGTCCCACTGAGCCGTTGACCCAACCCCTCAATTTTCACCGCCTTTCCCGCCTTAATATCGGGGCGGCGAAACGCACTGCCTTCTGCCTCCACAAAAGCCCCACTTAACTCGTTCAGGCGAGCCGTTGCTAACGTATTCGCCTCCGCCTGGCTCACTACCGGCTGATCCACAATGGTAAGTTTGCCATTGCCAAACTTGCCAGCCCAGGCGGCACCATCCTGCGACTCTTTAATTTTTGGGTACAAGTTGCCTTTCTGCGCCTGCCCCACAATAGCTTCTTTTTTCTCAACATCCCACCCTTTCACCACCACTTCATTCACTTGCTCCGCCAGACTCATACGCGGGTTGAAGGAAAGTAAATCAGTTCCCCAGGTTAATGTTACCCCTTCCCCATCAGTTGGGGGTTTGCGGAAACACAGTTTGCCCTCGGCCACAAAACATTCAAACCCAATACGCCAGGCACGCTGCAACAAGAAAGCCAGGTCTGTCTGGTTGTGTTGGTAAATGTGGTCATAAACGGTACTGGTGGTTGTAACATCTGAACTTAGCCCGGCGTTATTAGCGATTTCGCTGGCTAAATCACTATCTTTTTTGTTCAAGAACGCTTTGCTTTTGGTTTCGCGGAAGAGGCGGTGGGATTTGTCGTATCCCCGCACCACCAATTCACAAATCATGCCCTCACCAAATAAAGGTTCCAGGGCAGTAATTTCCCCTTTGATCAGGCTTACTTTTTGGTTTTCTCCGGTGCGGGCCTCAATCTCAACTTCTTTAGTCAGGTCAAATGGGCCACCGTCTAAAATCTTCATCCCTTGATCCGACAGCCGAATGGTGAACATGCCCGGCAAATGGGCGTGGCAATCTACCATCACTTCCAAAACAGATGTCATGATGGGTGTTTGAATTTGCTGACCACCCACCTTAATGTATAGCTGGCTGGATAAAGGGTTTTCAGAAGGCATAACAGTTTTACGGCTTTTGGGGAATCAATAATTTGGTTCCCGGTCGCAATTGGAAAGGGTTGGTAATGTTATTTTCCTGAGCAATTAGCCGCCATTGGGTGGCATCCTTATACACCTCGGCCGCAATTAAGTCTAATCTATCCCCCCGCACCACCGACCAGATTCGGTTGGGTGGGCCACCTCCCGATGTTGGGTTTTGATGGGCGTAATCTTTGACATCGTGGTATTGGGTAAAGGTGACATCTACCTGTGCCCGCACTGGTTTTCCGTCTTTATCAAAGAGGGTAAACTTCTGGGTCATATTGGTAATGACGGCCACAAAACGAAAACCACCCCATTCAAAAGCCACTGTGGGCGGCTCTTTTTTGTCTGGTTCGTCTCCTTCCTCCGTAGGCTCCATGAAACGCCATAACTGGCTGGTGGTTTTGCTGACATCCTCGCCTATTTCATAGGTGTCAAAATAGAGGGTTAATTTGAGGGTTTGTGCCCCAGATTCTTTAAATTCTCCCTGGGCAGTGGCGCGGTTTTTGGGTTTTTTGTCGTAGGTGTTGCTTTTGGAGACTGTGTACTCGAACGGGTTGAAGTGACAATCCACCGCTGGCGGGCTGCCTTTTGCTCCATAATCTTGTACGGGTGCTACAGCGGTAATACGGGCTGCTGTCAGGTTTCCGCGTGTTGTTGTCATGGTCTAAAATCTCCCACGTACTCTTTCCCACTCGACGACCAATCGCCGTTTCAGGTCTTTGTATACCCGGCGGGCTACGTCATCTATGTCTACTTCGGCCGTTTTTGTTTCTCCATTTTCTCCATTGGCGGGGGTAGGGGCCGGAGCCGGTGTTGAAGCAGTTTCTTCGCGTTGAATATCGGGCGGAGCCACCCAGGTGTTTGATGGAATTTCCCATTTGCCGGTGATTTCTTCATCCGGTGCTGGTTTGTCCAGGGTCGCATGGGGCAGGCTGGTTGGTGTGTCCGTCTGGCGCATGATGGCTGGCGTTGTTTCGTTTCTTTGCAAGCCTGACCGGGATAGAATGGTTGGTGCAGTCGTTAAGGCTGGTATTGTTTGGTCGGCAACAACGGCCGATTCTGCGGTTTGTGCCTGTTCTAATGGTAAACGATTGACAGCGGGCGGAAAATCTGTCGCTGCTGGTTGCGCCATTGGTTGGGCCGGGGTGGGGGATTCGGCCGTTTCAATCGCTCGCATAACGGCCGTATCAGCATGAGCCGCCGTCTGAGCAGGGGGTTCTTGCCCCAAAATTTGCCATAAATCGGCTGGTAACGGGCCAATGTCAGTTTGCACCACAGCCGGTGCGGCTGGTTCAGTTTTAGCGGCTGGTTCACCCGGCTGACGTTGCACAGGGTTACCAGAGGAAATGGTTGACGGTTTCGGGGTGGTAGGGCGCGGGCGGCGTGGCAACACCAACTCGACACTAGAATCAGTGGGCTGCCCCGACGAAACCCGGCTCAAGGTGTGCCGTACCACATTCGCCTCTTCAGCAGGCAACTCAATCATAGGCCCGGCCGGGGGCTGAACAATGGCTGGTTGAGATGTAGGTGCAGGTGTGGTCTGGCGTTGTACCGGCCAGACAGTTTCCAACGGCAAGGCCGTTACGGGTTCAGGCGCACTGGCAGTTGCTCTTTCCGAGGGGGCAACGGCCGTTGTTTCTGGTTGAACAAACTGCCTTGTCGCCTCACCCCTCTGTGTCTCTGCACTTCTGTGCGAACCCTCAGCACCAACCGCCGCCGACCGTTGCACACTCCCCTGTTCCCCCTGCACCTCTGCGCCTCTGCGCGACACCTC
>CAZPEJ010000071.1:0-6071 GCA_964585465.1 uncultured Ardenticatenaceae bacterium | reverse complement strand
TCTCTGCGCGACACCTCTACTACCGAAGGTTGAATGTCTTCCGTCTTTCTCTGCGCTGCTGCGCCCCTGCGCGATATTTCCCCCACCGACAGTTGAATATCCCCCGTCTCTCCCTGCGCCTCTGCGCCTCTGTGCGATGTTTCCGCCACCGATTTTGCCTGCGCCAAAGCTGGCGTTGTGACAGGCGAAACACTCAAACCCTGAGGTAATTTTGCCGCATGAAACCCTGGAGGGGCCGGGCGGCTGGGGGGTGGGGCCACAGGCAAAGGACGAGTCTGGGCCGGGGGCGGTTCGGGCGAAGGGGCCATTTGTACCGCAGCAGGCGTTTCACTGAGGGTGGTTTGTTGGGCCTCCTCCTCATCTGTTTGCTCCTGATGCCGCTCAAAAATGTTTTGCAAACGTCGCCAGGAAGGATCATTTTCGCCACTTTCTGCTCCGCCTGTTGCGGCGGGTTGTGCCGCCGGGGCAGAGATTGGCGCAGGTTGACGCATGACCGGGGGGGTGGGGGAAACGGCCGTTGTGTTACCAACAACAGCTGGATGATTAACCGTGACAGCAGGCGTGGCAGGTTTGGCGGTGGTTGGCCGGGCTGGTGCAGCCGGGGGTGTGGTTTGACGAAATACAGCAGGTGAGCGCGGAGCAACAACCGATGGGCGAGCAGGAACGGTGGTGGTTGTTGTCATGGCAGTTGGTTCGGCCGTTTCACCAGGGGTTTCGTCAGCAGGTAGAGGGGTGGGAAATTCGGCCGTTTCCTCACTGGTAGGCCATACTGCCTGGACGACTGGAAACCCAAAAGGTTGCGCTACCTGATCAAAATCAGCGTCCCGAAACAAAACCGCCATAGAAGCGTGCCGTTGAACCCGATGTAACAAACGATTTTTCATACGATTTTTTGTACCGTCCTACGGCGCAATAACCTCAATCTCGTGACAAGCCAGTTCTAATGTTTGAATAGCAATCGTATTGTCACTGGACTTAAATTGTGGCCCTGTCCATTTTACCGGATAAGCCCCACTCATGTTCCAGGTCATCACCGTTTTTGAAGTGGAATCTTTGAGGATAACGGTAATCTCTTTGCGGGTAAATTTTTCCTTCATGCCGCTTTCCAGACACCATTTCACCAACTCATCCGTTCCTATCCCATTCTTGAGGGTTAATTTTCCCCCCTTGCGTCGCCCAGGCAATTGGTGCGTATAATTGTTTTGCCCCCCTTCTTTCACTTCTTGAATTTCCCACTCAATAACCGGCAGGGTGCATTCCGTGAAAGCAGCCTGAGGCTTTTTTCCAATTTCTACCAGGAAACGAAAACCAGGAAAGGCATTGATAGTGGTCATAATTTTTATCGTTTACGAGCACGCTCTCGTTCAATCTTCAAATCTTGCAACAACAAGGCGTACACCTTATCCATAACCTGACGGAGTTGTTCTGGGGTTAACCCGTTGTTGGTTTTATTTTGTTCAGATGGTGCAGAAGTGGTTGTTTCTGCCATTGTTTCCCTCTAGTACAGGTTTTCGTAAGTTCTCATCAAGTTTTTGAAGCTACGTTTCCTCTGGTAACTCCCGACTGAGTACTGATTACTGATTACTGAGTACTGAGTACTGATTACTGAGTACTGATTACTGAGTACTGATACAAATTGGCTCAGGAAAGAGGAGCCACCTGTACCTGAAACGCCGCACTGCAATGGGGGCAAACAGCCCCTAACAAAACAGGTTCATTGCTATTCAGACGCAGATACAAATCCTGCAAATAAGCCAGGTCGGAGGCAAATAACCCTTCCATCACCTGGGGTGTAACGGCCGTTAATCCACCCAACTGCGTCACCACCCGACTAAGCAACAAAACAGGCAAATAAGATTCATTCGCCCGCACACGCGGGTCTTGCATCGGTTCAATCTCATCCAGAGCCACAGCCAGCCGCATTCGGCCGTGACGATGCACCTGCCCGGCTCCATCTACATATCCTCGTGGTAACACAAACTCATACTCTGTCTGTAACATAACTGATCAAAAAGGGTAAACGTGAAACGTGTTGGGCCTGCCACGTTTCACGTTTCACATCCTACTTCACACGATTGATGTACTCATGAGCAATAGTTAGCTCCTCCACACCAATTTCATTACTATCCGTTTTGGGTTGCGGGCCGCTCACCTTCACCGGCCAGGCGCGGGTAAAGTTCCACCGCGCCACTTCCTTGAGCAGATGGTCATACATCACCACCGAACCATCCTTGCGCGCACCCTCCACCTGACCATCTTCCACTTGCTTGCGCCATGTCCAGATGTCCATATTAGCGGTAATACCCCGTTTCAAGGTGATATTTTCCCACTTCAAGCGACCAGGTATCTTCATAATGATTTCTTGCATGTTTTCCGACATAACTTTGTGTTCAATAATTTCATGTTCAGAACCCAGGCCAGAACATTCTGTAAAATACCCTTTTACCGCACCTTGTATTTCGATAGAAAAATGAAAACCAACAAGGGGGTCTTGATCTGCCATTTTGATCTCTCCTGAAATTGGGAATGAAGAATGATGACACAAAACGGCCGTTCATCATTCATCACTCATACATGATTGCCTATGCCGAATCTGGCCCAGCCCATTGGCTGATGCGGAAGATAACAAACTCGGCGGGTTTCACCGGAGCCAACCCAACTTCAATGATGAGTTGCCCCAGATCACGAATCTCACGCGGGTTCAACTCCTCATCACATTTCACATAAAACGCCGCTTCTGGCGTGGTACCAAACAACGCCCCGGTGCGCCAGATGACCCGCAAGAAGGAAGTTACATCTCGCCGCACCTTTGCCCAAAGCGTCTGGTCATTGGGTTCAAAGACCACCCACTGCATCCCAATATCCAGCGAGGCCCCAACCAGAATAAACAGCCGACGGACGTTAATGTAACGCCATGAACCATCACTGCTCAACGTGCGCGCACCCCAAATACGAATGCCACGCCCAGGGAAAGCCCGAATACAGTTCACCCCAATCGGGTTCAAAGTATCTTGTTCCCCTCTCGTCAGGCTGATTTCCAGATCGGTTGCCCCCAAAAGTACCTCATTGGCAGGGGCTTTATGCACACCTCGATCCGCATCCACGCGGTTGTAGATGCCAACCATATGACCGCTGGGTGGAATCATTTTGCTGGTTTTACCGCTGCCACTCAAGTCTGCTACCTTAACCCAGGGATAATACATGGCGGCAAAAGAGGTATCAAAGTTGACATACATGCGCCACTCTTTGGCCTGTTGCGCGTTCAACCCAGGTGGTGTATCCAGAAGGGCAAAACGGTAACGCAGCCGCTCGCAATGGGCAATAACGGCCGTCTGAACCGTTTTCACACGCTCTTTGGCATCGGGCGACCCATCATACCCGGCCATCACATCGGGGCAGAGAATCAGGCGCACATCATCCAATGCCTCCAAACCACCCAATCCCGTTCGTTCAACCACATCACCAATAAAATCGGCCGCTGTCAGGGTAGCCGGGGCAGCGGGGGCCGCAGCCGGGGCCGCTTCCCCACCCTCGGCAGCTTTGGCTTTACTTCGGGAAATGGGGGCCTTGGCGGGAGCTTGTTCGTTTAGGGCACGTAAACTAACGACATAACACGCCCCACCACCATTGTTAAAATAACCATACACAGCATCTGGCATATAAGCCCCATCTACAAAACCACCAAACACCTCGGTGTATTGCGTCCAGTTGGTTACTAGCGTGGCTTTGTTCAGACGAGACTCAACCGGCACACGTTCGCCAGTTTCCGCGTTGATGGCTTTGAAGCTGGCTTCGGCCGAAATCCCAATAAATGCCGCTGTTGAAGTCCCAACTGCCTCAATCGGCTTTGGCCCCTTGTCTACTTCTTCAACGTAGACACCGGGGGACATATAGGTTACGGGCATTTTATTATCTCCTTTCTAAAAATTAGCTAAATACACTTTCTCTCAGTTTGTAGTAACCGCTTTAGCGGTCAGAACGACTGAAGTCGTGACTACGAACCTGCTGTCGGGCGATGATTCATCACGGGTTATCCCTGTGGATGGGTCAGGGCGGGGCGCGATATTGGATATGTTTCATGGTCTTTCCCCTTTGTCGGCCGATTTCTAAAAATCGCCCTACAGGTTAATATCACAATTGCCAGATGGCACAGAGACTTTTTTCTCTCGTGGTTTCCCTTTGGCCTGCCAGGCCACCAGGGTGTACTCTCCCGGCGGAAACCCTCCCAGGGTGTAACGGCCTTTGGCATCGGTGACGCTAAACAGGCCTGTTCCTTTGATGGCAACTTCCACACCAGCCTGCGGTGCTCCCTCTTTGGAGACAGTACCACCAATATAAATACTTTCTTCGGCCGTTCCTTCCACCAGACCCGTTGCCTGGGGCAGATTGGCAGCTTGACCCAACCGGAAGGTGAGTTGTTGCACAGCTGGCCCGGTAACTTCTGTCCAGGGGTCGAGAGCTAATGTCACGACGTAAGAAACAGACGGCCGTAATTCATTATCCAATGCGCTCCACACCTCTGCTGGATTTGTCAACACATCATGACGCGCCAAACTGGCAGAAATGTCAAAAATCGGGTTCTTTAACATCCCCACCAGCCGCTCCTCCGGCAAAACAGGGTAACGATAAAGAGACATGAGGGTACGAGTCATCAGTCGGTGTTCATCACTGGAGTCGTTTGCCCAGGCCGTCAGCATGTAACGACAATCCAGCCGCATGGGTGTCCGTTTGCGGTGGGATAGGTGATCCCCATTTTGCCGGTTGCCGTTGTTCATATTCTCCCACTGGTGTTGCCGCAGGACGTTATTTTCTCGCAGGTCGTAGAGAAAAAAGTTGAGCGTCGGTTTAGAAAGCCGACTGCTCCACTCTCTGGTAGGTTGGTCAAATTTCACATCAATTTCCCCATTTTTGATAGGCATCTCCGCCACCAGGAGTTGTTTAATCGTTTGGTCTAAATCAGCAATCATGTCTCAGTACTCAGTAACCAGTACACAGTGTTCAGTGGGGAATTGCCAACCCAAAACCTGGTACAGAGTTACAAAAAGCTGTGATAAAGATGGGGTTAGAGGGTTATCCCTTTTACCTTCCATGCCCATCTGTTTCATCCATATAATCTGTGGTTCACTTTTACTCTGCCGCCAATTCATCTTCTTCGAGTTCTTGCATTTGTGCGGCTTCTTCCAATTCATCTTCCTCTTGAGCCTGGGCTAGTTCGTCTTCTTCAGGGGCCATTTGCGCCAGTTCATCTTCTTCGGCCGCCATTTGGGCCGTTTCATCCTCTTCTACTTCATCAAGTTGGGCCATGTCTTCAGCATGACGCTGAACGGCCGTTTCCTCTGGCGCACTCATAACCGTATCAGCTACCTTGTCCGCTTCCACCTCATACTGGTCATTAGGGTCATTCACACTCAACTTGGCCTGCACCCCGGCCGGAGCCGCCCCTTGTTGCACCACATGAGTCAATTCGTGAGAGATGAGCCGTTGCCCATCACTGCTGCCTGGGTCATACGCCCCCGAACGGAAAAAGACATCATTGCCAGTGGTAAACGCCTTTGCCCCCAACTGACGGCTGAGGGTATCTGCCTGGGTGTCGGTATGCACCTTTACCCCGCTAAAATCATGCCCCATCACCCCACCCGCTTTGGCTGCCATGCCCCCATCCAAACCCTGGCCGCCGCCACGTTCGCTGTTGATGGCCCCGGTGGTGTCATCGTCCAGTTCAGTAGGGCCGCTGCCGCTGCGTTGGGCCAAAAACCGCTGAACGGCCGTATTTCCCACCGTTTTTTGCAGTTGGGCCACCGTATGGGGATTTAATTTGCCCTGCATCTGATCCAGCGTCACTGGCCCATCCACCTTTTGTGGATCGGCCGTTTCCTTCCCCCGTCTGGCTCTCACATTCCCCTTTTCATCAAATAAATGCTCTGTAGACATAAATCCTCCATCTGCGCGAAAACAGAATCCCTCACGCGGTGACAGTATCACTCCTTCACACACGTTTTACACTTCACGAAATAACCGTTCATCTATCAACCGCCCCATCTTTTGATATTCGCGGCGGGTAGCGTGTAACA
>CAZPEJ010000070.1:0-13224 GCA_964585465.1 uncultured Ardenticatenaceae bacterium | reverse complement strand
TAATCAAACAGTTAGGGCGCGGCGGCATGGCAGAGGTGTATCTGGCCCGCCAGGAAAGCCTGGATCGGGACGTGGCTGTGAAGCTGATGCACCCGTTCCTGGAGGCTGAGGAGGATTTTTTGCATCGGTTTAAGCGGGAAGCCAAAGCGATGGCTGCGCTGAACCACCCTAACATTGTCAGTGTGTATGACTTTGATGTCTATGGGCAAAACAGCTACTACCTGGTGATGGAGTACATCAATGGGGGGACGCTGAAGGAAAAGCTGGAGGAGTTGGTACGAACGGGTCAACGCCTGCCGTTGGAACGAGCCACTGAAATCACCCTGGAAGTTTTGAGTGCCCTGGCCTATGCCCATGCTCGCGGGATGGTTCACCGCGATATTAAACCCGCCAATATCATGTTGGATGAAAATGAAAAAGCTATCATCACTGATTTTGGTATTGTGAAGATGGTAGGGGGGCAGGCTTCGATGGCTCAAACGGCCACTGGTGCGTTGATTGGTACCCCTTCTTATATGTCACCGGAACAAGCCCTGGGAAAGCCGGGGGATGAACGAGTGGATATTTATTCGGTGGGGGTGATGTTGTTCCAGATGGTGGCGGGGCAATTGCCATTTACGGCCGATACGCCCTTAGGTGTGGTGATGAAACATGTCACGGAACCCGCCCCTTTGCCCGTCCAATTTAATCCAGATATTCCGGCCGGGTTGCAGGAAATTGTTCTCAAAGCCCTGGAAAAAGAGCCAGCCGACCGTTTCCAGACGGCGAAAGAGATGATCAAGGCGTTACGGGCTGTCAACCTGACCGATGCGCCACCAGCCATCCAAACGATTGCCCAGGCCACAACCATTCGTACACCCGGTGTGCCAACCACCCAGACCATCGCCTCTGGCAGCACCATTCCCGCTTCTACCCTGGCCGCACCCATCTTAGAGAATACAGTGGGGCAAGCTACAGTAACGGCCGTTCCCGCTCCTCCCACTCGTTCAATTCCCTGGTTATACATTGGCATTGGGGCTATTGTTTTGTTGGTCATTTTGATTCTGTTTGCCTTGCCAGGGCTGGGAGGCAACACAGGAGAGCCAACGGCCACCTTGCCAGCAGTGGTCAACGCGCCGACCGATACAGTCGCTCCGGTTGAAACGGCCGAATCCACCGCCCCCACCGAAACCACCCCCACTGCCGATCCGCTGGGCACGTTAATTGCCGACCTCACCAAAGCCGCCATTCCCACCGTCACCCCCACACCCAGCAAAACACCCCTTGCCTCGCCCACCGCCACCTCTACCGCCGATGCAACGGCCGAATTTCTGGCAAATTGCACCGTCAATGTGGAACTGGTCTCTGCCTACACCTACCAAAATCAACAATTCCACTCCGCCCCCGTCGGAGCCAACTTCCCCATGAACTGGCTGCTGAAAAATAGCGGTACTTGCCCCTGGCCGGCCGGGTTACATTGGTATTATATGGAAGGGGAAGATTTTAATTATGATGACCCACCCATTGCCCTCAACCAGGAAGTTGCCAGCGAAGAAGAGATTTTGCTCTCTACCACCTTTGAGGCCCCCACCACTGCCAAAGTGTATGAAAGCACCTGGCAATTAGTAGATTCCAACGGTGAACCGTATGGCCCGGCCATCACCTTTAACATCACCACCTATGTGCCAGCCTCACCCACACCCAAAGCCACCAATACCCCCGTTGTGGCAGCCACCCCCACATTGGCAGTGGTTGAGCTAAACTTTGCCTTTTCTGTTTTGCCCGGAAGTTGCACCTATCTAGGTTCAGATTGGCAATGTACGTTGGAATTGACACCTTATGGCGGGGGAGGTGGCCCCTATACACTTTTTGTTTTTGACCAACCGGCCGGGCAGGCAACAGAGTTTCGTGGCCCCTGGCCCGCCTTTTACTTCCCCCTGGCACGACGCTGTTTTGCCTTTAATCAGGAGTTCCGCGTTTTGGATGATGCTACCGGCACAACGTTTTCGCGCCACATTTACATCCACCCCAACGATGTCTTTGAAGGGGGGTGTGTCGCCCCATAAAGAACAAAAACGGCCGATTCCGTGCAGCAAACAGAATCGGCCGTTTTATTTTCCAGGTTCGTAATCCCCACTTCAGGAACTACAAACCATTTTCCCCCACCCACTCCCCATCCGGCGAGGCATAAATCAACGGCATACTCACCAGGGTAATCCCAAACTTTACCACCAGGTTAAAAACAAAAATCTCCCACACCGTTTGCCAGGGAAGGGTGAGAAAATGGTTTTGCAACCCTGGCAACGCCCCAAACGCCCCAATAGCAAAAATCACATTGTCAATCGGCACACTGACACTGTTGCTCACTAACACCCGCAACCATTGATGCCGTGTGGTGACACGCGTGACAAACCAGTGATACACCTCGGTATCTACCAGTTCGCTCACCACTTCAGCCAGAATGGAGGCCAGGACAATGCGCCACAGGGGGCCTAAAACTGCCCGGTACGCTTCCTCCAAACCCCAGGAGGGGTCGCCAGGTACACTGGCTGTCCACATCAGATAAAACGACATAAACAGGTTGATTAAAGCGGCCGTTACCACCAGGGTTTGGGCGTTCCGTTTCCCTAACAATTTGTGAACCATGTCACGCAGGGTAAAGGTGATGGGGTAGATAAAAGTCCCCATGTCTACCGCCAGGCCCGCCACCACGCCAATTTTCAGGCTGGTAATGTCGGCTAACATTTGTGCCCCAATGTAAGCCGCCAATAACACCACCGCCATTCGCGGAACGGCCGTTACCAGTTGCGCCTTCACAGTTGGGCGAGAAGATAAAACAGTCATGATAATTTATTGTCTCCTTTGTTTTGTTGAGGCGGGTGCTGCGACCGCCGCAGTTTTGATCAGCCGGGTGGTCTGCCACCGGCAAGGCTTAAAACCATTATCACCATTCACGCAGGTGAATAATAGACAATATCGGGGGGGCTGTGGGGTTTGCCGTGAAACGTAAAACGTGAAATCTCTCTGGTCACGTTTCACGTTTTACGTTTCATTGGTTATCACCCCCCTGAGTTCCCAAAGAACCAACATTTACAGCTCCCGTTCCCGCAGATGGGGAAACAGTAACACCTCGCGGATGGTGGTTTTATTGGTCAAGAGCATGGTCAGGCGGTCTACCCCCGTGCCAAACCCGCCGTTGGGAGGCATTCCATACCGCATGGCCCGCAAATAATCCTCATCAATGGGGTTTCGTTCATCGTCATCTGCTGTATACATCTCTTGCAGATCTTCAAACCGCTTCTGCTGGTCAACCGGGTCATTAAGTTCGGTAAACGCGTTTCCCATCTCCATACCAGCAATAAAATACTCAAACCGCTCGACGTGCATTGGGTCATCGGGAATCCCCTTTGCCAGGGGGGAGATGTCGCGGGGGTATTCGGTGATGAAGGTTGGCTGAATCAGGTTGGGTTCGACATAATCCCCCAACAGCCCGTCTACCAGTTTGCCCCAACTGGCCCCGGCCGGTGTGTGTCCTCCCATTTTGCGGATGGCAACTGCCAGGGTTTCGGCCGTTGGATACTCCACATAATCAATTTCGGCAAACTGCTTGATAGCATCGCGCAACGTCATCCGAATCCAGGGAGGAGCCAGGTTAATGGTACGGCCGTTATAGGTAATGGTGGTACTTCCCAAAACTGCCTGGGACACATAGGCCAGCATTCGCTCAGTAAAATCCATCACATCGTGATAATCCCAATAGGCAGCATAAAACTCTAGCTGGGTAAACTCTGGGTTGTGTTTGAAACTCACCCCCTCATTACGAAAGTCCCGGCCGATTTCATACACCCGCTCAAGTCCCCCCACCAGTAACCGCTTCAAGTACAACTCAAAAGAAATCCGCAAAAATAACTCTTGTTTTAACTGGTTGTGTTGGGTGGTAAACGGCCGGGCCGCCGCCCCACCGTAGAGGGGTTGCAAAATCGGGGTTTCTACCTCCAAAAAGCCGTTCTCGTCAAAAAAGCGGCGCAAAGCACTCACCACCTTAGAGCGAGTGCGAAATAAGTCGCGCACATCCGGGTTCACTGCCAGGTCGGCGTAACGCTGGCGGTATCGCTCCTCCGTGTCATTAAAGGCACTATACCGCACCGTTTCACCGTTCACCTCCTGCTCTTTCACCACTGGCAAGGGGCTGAGGGCTTTGCTGAGGATGCACCAGGAGTTGACCCGCAGGCTGATCTCACCTGCCTGGGTGCGAAAGAGGGTGCCGCTGGCCTGGATGAAATCCCCCAGGTCTAGCTGCCGTCTAAACAGGTTATGCAGATCTTCCCCCACTTCTTCGCGGCGCAAAAAGAGTTGCAAACGGCCGAATCCATCCTCCACATGGGCAAATACCGTTTTCCCCATATCTCGTGTACTCACCAGGCGACCACAAACAGTAACGGCCGTTTCTCCCTGTTGCTCAAAGGTGGTCACAGCATCGGCCGTTGTGTGGGTTCGCTCCACCCGCAACGGATAAGGCTCCATACCCGCTTCGCGCAAACGTACCAGCTTGGATAATCGTTGCTCCTCCAGAGCGGAAGGCTTCCAGGTCATTTTTCCTCCTCCATACACAAACAGGTCCTCAAAAAAAAGCCCGTGCGTTGCACGGGCTGTCTATTTTATTATCAGGTTGTGTGGTCATTAGGAACGCGGATTAAATAACCTACAAAAGATTAGAAATTAGAGATTGAACCAATCGCCAATCGCCAATCTCAGTTCTGTGAGTTATTGAATTTTCATTCCTTAACCAATTTTAGACACCCGGAACGTGGTAATACCTTGGGGGGCTTTCACCCGCACCAGTTCTCCCACTTTCACCCCCAACAACGCTTTACCCAATGGGCTTTCATTAGAAATACGGCCCTCTGTTGGGTCTGCTTCGGCCGGGCCAACCAGGTGATAACGCTCATTCTCGTCGCTACCCTCTTCCATAATTGTTACCCAATCCCCCACACGCACAAAATCGTGTGGTGCGTGGTCATCATCAATGATTTTGTAATTCTTGAGGATTTCTTCCAGCTCTTGAATCCGCCCTTCCAGGAAAGATTGGGCATTCCGCGCCGCTTCTAGCTCCGCATTGTCAATAAAATCATCATCCTGTCCGTCTTCAAAAGCACGATGCAAACGCTCGGCAACTTCTTCGCGGCCTACTGTACGTAACTGTTCTAACTCTTTCGTTAATTTGTCTAATCCTTCAGTGGTGATCAGATGTGGCTTGATGGTCATGGTTATAAACCCCTATAAGAAGGGAAAAACCGCTGAAACAGCGGCATAATTCTCCCAAAAGTTTGAATTGGCCTCGGATTATACCAGGAATACGGCCGTTGTAAAGAGGTTCATCCCATCGTTTGTTTTTGACATCTGCTTAAACAAAAGTATAATCTGCCCTCAGAACGACATAATAAAACCCCCTAAAAATCCCTAACCAAGAGGTCTCCTACGAATGAAAGAGTATCCAACAGAACAAATCCGCAATGTCGCCCTGATTTCACACAACGGGGCAGGCAAAACCACTTTTGTCGAGCGCATTCTGTTTAACACCGGCGTATTAACCCGTATGGGCAACACCCAAATCGGCAACGCCGCTATGGACTTTGAAGAAGAAGAAATCGCTCGCAAAGGCTCCATCTCGATGTCAATTGCCCCGGTCGAATGGCGAGACACCAAACTCAACCTGCTAGACACCCCTGGTTACGCCGACTTTATCGGTGAAGTCAACGCCGCCCTGCGGGTAGCTGATGGGGCAGTTGTTTTTGTGGAGGCAACGGCCGGGGTAGAAGTTGGCACCGAAATTGTGTGGCACACCTCCAGTGAACGCAATTTGCCCCGTATCGTGGTCATCAACAAAATGGATCGGGAAAACGCCCGCGCCGAACGTGCCCTGCAAAGCGTCCGCGAAAACCTCAAAGGCAACTTCGTCAATCTGCAACTTCCCATTGGGGAAGGTCTCAACTTTAAGGGTGTGATAGACCTGCTTTCAATGGAAGCCCGCCTGGGCAAAGAGGATACACGCGGCCCCATTCCTGCCGACCTGGTGGATGCCGCCGAAGAAGCCAAACAAGCCCTGGTAGAAGCCGCCGCCGAAGGGGACGATGCGCTCATTGAAAAATATCTGGAAGGAGAAACCCTGACCGATGAAGAAATGGTGCAAGGGTTGAAAAAAGCGATGATGCAGGGGTTGGTTGTGCCGGTGTTATACGCCGCCCCCGACCCAGGTATTGCCGTTGTGCCAGTGTTACAAGGCATGAAACGCCTGTTGCCCGCCCCCAATGAGGTTGGCCCATTCACGGCCACCAACGCGGCCGGGTCAACCGGCAAATACGACATCAAAGATTCCTCTCCGATGGCTGCCCTTATCTTCAAAACCCGCGAAGACCCGTATGGCAAAATGAGTTATTTACGGGTTTACGGAGGTGTTCTCTCCTCCGATAACCGGGTATGGGATGCTCAGGCAAATATTGAGGTGCGGGTGGGTGGTTTGCAACTGCTACGCGGCAAAGAAACGCTGCCCATCTCCAAATTACACAGCGGTGATATTGGGGTGGTGGTGAAGCTGGGTGATGCCGCTACCAATGCCACCTTGTGTGAACGGGCAAACCAATTGCACCTGTTACCCATCAGCCAGCCAGAACCCATTGCGTCTATTGCGGTTCATCCGGTGGCCCAATCGGATGTGACAAAACTGAGCCAATCGTTAAGCCGCCTGGTGGCTGAAGACCCTACCTTGCGCTGGCACCAGGAAGCGGCCACGCACGAAACCATTGTGGAAGGTATGGGGGTTACACATCTGGATATTGCGGTGAAAAAGGCGCAATCAAAATTTGGGGTACACCTGACCACTACCACTCCCAAAGTGCCCTACCGCGAAACAATTACTCGTTCCAATTCGGCCGAATATACCCACAAAAAACAGACCGGTGGTGCGGGGCAATACGGCCGGGTGATGTTACGGCTGGAATCTCTGAACGACGATGCCGACTTTGAGTTTAGCTCCGAAGTTTTTGGCGGGTCGGTTTCGGGCCCTTTTGTGGCCGCTACCGAAAAAGGGTGCCGCCAAGCGTTGGAAAGTGGCCCGATTGCGGGTTATCCAGTCGTAGGGGTAAAAGCCATCATCTTTGATGGAAAAGAGCATCCGGTAGACTCGAAAGAAATTGCCTTCCAAACGGCCGGGCGGGAATGTTTTAAGCTGGCAATGATGGGAGCCGGGCCAGCCTTGCTGGAACCAATTTATGAAGTGGCTGTGACGGTGCCCGCCGAAAACATGGGGGACATCATGGGAGATATGAACTCCCGCCGTGCCAGGGTGTTGGGTATGGATACGGAAGGTACTAAGAGTGTGGTTAGAGCAGAGGTTCCTCTGGCAGAAATGCAGACCTATGCGGCCGATTTGCGCTCGATGACCCAGGGGCGTGGGGTGTTTAGCATGAAGCTTTTGCATTACGGCCGTATTCCTTCCCACCTGCAAGAACAAATCGCCACCCAGGCCCGCAAAGCCCGCGAAGAAGAAAAGGCTTAATTAGACCATTGTCTAAGAAATTTGTCTCAATCTCTTGAGCAAATTTCTTAACTGTGTTATCGTTACCCGAACTTAACCTCCCGCAACCCCATGCGGGAGGTTTTTTTCGAGGTAACAATACATGCTGAGTCGTCGTTCGCTGCACGGCCTGGATGCCCAGGCAAAACGGGGCCTTTCCACCATCCTGGTGACATGGTTCCTGATGAATGCGGGTTTTTTCCTGATTATCCCCCTGGTTTCAGTACATTACGTAGACAAATTGGGTTGGGCTGCCACTTTTATTGGGGTGGTGCTGGCAGTGCGCCAGTTCGGGCAGCAAAGCCTGACCGTTTTTGGCGGGGCGTTGGCAGACCGGTTTGGGGCCAAAGGGCTGATTTTGTTGGGGGTTTTGATTCGCAGTGCCAGTTTTGTCATGATGGGGTATGCGGCGACTCCTGGGATGTTGTTGTTAAGTGGGTTTCTGGCGGCTGTGGGCGGGGCATTGTTTGATGCCCCCAGCAAAGCGGTGGTGGCTGCCCTGGCCCCCAACGACCAGCTCAATGAGTTGTATGCCCAGATTGGCATTGCCCAAAATGCTGCCCGCACAATTGGCCCTTTGATTGGGGCAATGTTAATTCAGGCAGATTTTGGCATGGTGGGAATCGCGGCGGCAGCGTTTTTTATGGTTTCGTTTTTTGTGGTGTGGTTTGGGCTGCCAGATGTGCCAGTTTCCAGCGAAAAACAGGAAATAAAAACGGGGTTAAAAATTGCTTTGGGGGATAAAGCGTTTGTCACTTACACCGCTTTGATGATGGGTTTTTGGTTTATGTGGGTGCAGCTTTCGATTGCGTTTCCGCTCAAGGTGCGCGACCTGACGGGCAGCGATAGCAGTGTCAGTATTTTGTATACGGTGAATGCGTTGATTGCCATTGTGCTGCAAGTGCCGGTGATTCGGCTCTCACAAAAGTATTTGTCTCCTTTTTCTGCCTTGATTGTGGGGATTTCGGCTATGGCTCTGGGTTTGGGCGGGGTGGCCTGGGTGGAAACAGCTTTGCAGCTATATGTGGCGGTGTTTTTCTATGCGTTGGGGACGGTTCTGGTGGTGCCAAATGCCCAAATGGTTGCTGCCAATATGACCAATCCGGTGGCGCGGGGGGCGTATTTTGGGGTTAATTCGCTGGCCTTGGCGTTTGGTGGGGGGATTGGGCAGTTATTGGGCGGGGTGTTGGTGGATGTGGCTGCTTCGATGCACTTACCGGGGTTGCCCTGGCTGGTGTCGGCGATGGTGGGGATATTGGCGGCGATTGGGTTGACCTATTTTTACCACCACAACCGTGATGTGGGGGGTGTGCCGTTAACGGCCGTTTCTGGCGATTAACCGGTTTCGGGCATAAACATCTCCAGATTTTCCTTTTAGTTGGAACAACTTCTCTTTTATCTGGGTGGGGCTGAGCCAAACGGCCGTTTGCCATTGATGTTTTTCGCCAACTGTCCAGTTAAACTCGTACTCCCCTAATCGTTCTAACCGTTCCACACACGCCGTTGCCAGGTGAATGGCGGCCGGAATATACTCAAATGAGAGTGCCCGCAGCGGGCGAGATAACCCTTTCAAGACTTCCAGTTCGTACCCTTCCACATCAATTTTGCAAAACGTTGGTTCACCGTAACGGGTGATGAGGGTTTCTAAAGTGGTGACGGGAATGGAAACGGCCGTTTTCCACATCACACCTTGAAAAGAGGCATCCTGCTGAACGGCCGTTATCCAGGGTTGTGACAGGGTGGTGACGGTGGGGTGACGCGGGCTGATAAACAAGGGTTGGGTGTTTTCGGCAGCCCCGACAGCCTGTTCAACCAGTGCCACTTGGGGCAAACGGCCGTATCGCCAGCGCAACCAACGCATAAAAAGGGGTTGTGGTTCCACAGCCACCACTCGCGCCCCCAGAGACAACCAGGCACTCACATGGTTGCCCACATGCGCCCCAATATCAAAACAGAGGTCGCCGGGTTGAATCAAGGGGGCATAAAAGGGAGCTAAACGGCCGTATTGCCAGGGGTTATAATAAATGAGTAACGAACGCAGCAGGCCAATGGTTTGTTGGGTAAGAAGGGAAGACACGTATTTACCTGGATAATGGAAAGTGTGAAAACGTGAAAGGTGTGGGGCGGTGTTTATAAATGGCGCAGGTATTGTTCTGGGTTGTTTAAGAATGTTTTGGTCACCACCACATGTTCTAACTCGTCGTAGCGCACTGGAGCCAGGGGGCGTTGGTCAAAACTCAAAATGGTGGCCTGGGGCATTGCCATCAACAAGGGGGAATGGGTGGAAATAATAAACTGACAATTTTGGGCCACCATCTGTTTGAGCATGGAAATCAGGGTTAGCTGCCGCGTGGGAGAGAGGGGGGCTTCAGGTTCGTCTAGCAGGTAAAGGCCATCTGGCACCAGGCGGGATTGGAACAGTTGCAGAAAACTTTCACCATGGGAGTAGGTGTGTAAATGACGGCCGTATTTCTCCTTTAACGCCTGTAACTCTCGCAAATAAGGCATCCGGGCCAGGCTTTTTGCCAGTTCAGAACGTCCCACATAAGTCTCATCCACCTGCCGCAAATTTGTCTCCAACTCCATTTGCAGGTTGCTCAGGCGGCGGATAAAACCAAAAAAATCTTCTGCTCGCAAGAAAAACCCTTTGCGCGTTTTGACCCGCCAGGTAAGTTGTAGGGTGTGAGCCAGTTGGTGAACGGCCGTTAAGGTTTCATCCTGGGTGGCCTGTTCGCTACCAACGGTGATTGAACCCGCCGCACTGGCAATGGCTTCTAAAAACGTGGACTTGCCTGAGCCGTTTTCTCCCACCAAAAAAGTTACAGGAGCCGTAAATACCACATCGGGCAGGTTTTGTAACGCCGGGATATTGAAGGGGAAAAAATCGGCCGATTGATTCCCCTTTAATTTAACAGCTTGTAGGTGAAGCATGGGGGGATAGTACGTCATACACCTAATCACAATAGGCATCTGCCAGCGTCAACGCCCGATCCAACATATCCAACCCTTCTTGAATCTGTGCCCGGTTAATCACCAGGGGGGGGCAGGAGAAAATCCAATCCCAACGCACAAAGGTACTCATGCCATCTTGCCGCAGCGAAACGGCCGCTTTTTGCATGGCTTCGCTCGGTGGGCGATTAAACCCGCTGATGGGTTCGCGGGTTTCCCGATTTTTCACCAGTTCAATCACCTGGTGCAAACCAATTCCGCGAATATCCCCCACACAAACATGTTTTTCGGCCAGGTCTAACAGCCCGGCCCGTAACACCTTACCCATTTCACGGGCATTGTCAATCAGTTTCTCCTGGCGATACACTTCGATATTGGCAATACCGGTCGCACAGGCCAACGCATGGGCACTATAGGTCAGGCCGCCCCACAACACATGGTCTTCAAAATAGGCGGCAACCTTGTCGTTGACCATAACAGCCCCCAACGGTATATACCCACTGGTTAAACCCTTTGCCATCACCAACAAATCAGGTTTTACATTGGGGTAATGGTTAATGCCAAACCACTCTCCGGTACGGCCGAATCCACTCATCACCTCGTCCACAATCAACAAAATGTCATATCGTTCACACAACTGTTGAATACCGTTCCAATAAACCGGCCCGCCCTGAATAATGCCACTGGTGCCACTATACCCCTCCAACAAAATAGCTGCTATCTGTTGCGGCCCTTCATACTGGATGGTTTCCTCTATCATGTCAACTAACGCCTGATCCCCTTCATCGGCCGTTCTGCCACGATATAGTGGGCTGCGGTAAACATCTGGATCGTGCAAATGAACCACCCAGGGTACACCGGGTTCATTGGGCAGGCGGCGCGGATCACCCCCGGCACTCATGGCCCCAAAAGAAGCCCCATGAAATGCGCGGTAACGGGCCAGGATTTTCTGCCGTCCGGTGGAAAGGCGAGCCATTTTGATGGCGTTTTCGATAGCATCCGCCCCTCCCAGGGTAAAAAAGCTCTTTTTCAAACCGGCCGGGGCTATTTCTGCCAACAATTCTGCCAATCGGGCGCGGGGTTCGGTGGCGATACCTGGGTAGGCATAACACAGGTTGTTCACTTGTTCCTGGATAGCTTTGATGACGTGAGGGTGGTTGTGCCCCACGTTGACGTTGACCAGTTGCGACGACCAATCAAGGTACCGTTTGCCATCACCATCCCAAAAATAAACCCCTTCGCCCCGTACCATGCTGATGGGGTTCCACTGTTTCTGGGCAACCCAACTGGTTAAGGTGTATGTTTTATTCAGGGAAACAATGTCTGTGTGGTTCATAGAAAAATTCCTTTGTGGGGGTGTTAGCTATTAGCTATTAGCTTTTAGCTATCAGCTTTTGACAGTAGTATCCTGTATTCTGGCTGAGTTGACCAGTGGGTTACGGCCGGGGGCGTGGGGATGGTCACGGGAAGAAGCACGGTGCTAAAGCAGCCGTGCTGTGAACAACGCCCCGTGAACGGGGCTTTCGGTGGCACTGTTCACTGTTCACTGTCCACTGTTCACTGTTCACTGTTCACTGGGTACTGCCCACTGTCCACTGTATACTGTTCCGCCGCCTGGCGCATTTCGGTGGCAACTTGATCGCGCAGCCACTGAGGTGATAATACTTCTGCCTGGGCACCCCAGGTTTGAATCCAGGGTTGCATTTCGACGGGTTGGGCGACCTGGACACGCAGAAGGCAGCCTCCATCGGCCGTTATTTCTAACTTTTGTGTGGCGTGCCACTGCCGTTCTTTCACCTGGGCTGTGACAGAAGGTTTAAACTGCAAAACCACCTCGGTCATCTCCCCCCCGCCAGACATGATGCGCCAACCACCTGCCAGGTGGGACTCTACATTAAAACCATCCGGTACGGAGAAACTTTCTGACAAAACGGAGACATTTTCCATACGTTCCAGCTTAAAGGTGCGAATCTCGTTGCTCACATCATCATGAGCAATGACATAAATACCAGACGGTGTGGGTTCTAAGGCATAAGGGGAGATGATGCGGTGGCGAACGGTGCTATTGCGGGAGCGATAGCTTATTTTCACTTTTTGCCCGGTACCCCAGCCTTCGGCCACCACTTCTAACGCACGAACCTGGGATTGGCTGTCGCCGTGGGCCTGGACTCGTTCGGCGGCGCGTTCCAGATGGGTATTGAGGGGGTTAGCCAGGTGAGCTGCCAGTTTGCGAAGGGCGGTGGAGACGTGGGGGTTGCGTTCGTCAATGGTGCGAGAGAGTAACAGCCCGGCCAAAACCAGGGCGATGGCTTCGTGGAAGGTGAGGCGGACGTTGCTGATGTAATGAGTGCGGTTGATACCAAAACGGCCGTTTTCCTGCCACACCGGTATCTCCTGTTCACACAAAAACTCGATGTCACGGTAAATCGTCCGCCGGTCCACTGCCAATTTTTCGGCCAACTCATTGGCAGAAAGCCCTTCGGGACTTCCTAACAGTAATCGTTCAATCTCTAACAAACGGGAAGTGCGATTTGCTTGCCGTTCAGACATACCGTTCCTGCCTTTGGAGAGTAATTTTTAGACCTTTTGTTCTATTTTATACGAGAGAAAAATTTCCTGCTACAATTCGTTTGTGACACAAATCATCACCCTACCAGAATTTGAGCCTATGTTGTTGCCTGCGGAGGCGATTCCTCTAGCGGTGGGGGAAAAGTTGTGGCGGG
>CAZPEJ010000069.1:6018-13252 GCA_964585465.1 uncultured Ardenticatenaceae bacterium | reverse complement strand
TTCGTTCAGCATGACGCAATGAGGTTGATTTTTCTTAATTCCGATAATGTCTATTGCATAGAGATTGGAGATTAATAAATCCCTGGTAACGATTCACCGCAAAGGCGCAAAGGGCGCCAAGAAATGAGAAAACCTTTGTGTACTTTGTGGTTAAATCCCAGAGAGGTTGAATAGTTACAACCCCTAATCTCCAATCTCTAATCTCCCCTGTTATTACACCTTCTCAAACTCCTTCTCCGCCCGTTTTACCTGCTTAATACGAATCTCGTGATTTAGCTGTTTCTTGCGAATGCGGAGCGACTCAGGAGTCACCTCCAGCAAATCATCCTCAGTCAAATACTCAATACAATCATCCAACGACAGGTTACGCGGCGTAATCAACCCCTCCGCCATTTGAGTCGGTTTGCCACGATGATTGGTCAAATGTTTCGCCTTACACACATTCACCACCAGGTCTTCATTGCGGATATTTTGCCCCACAATTTGCCCTGAATACACCTCTTCCCCCGGTTTAACAAAAAAGGTGCCCCGCTGTTGCAAATGTACCAGCGCATACGCCATAACTACCCCCGTTTCTAGCGACACCAATGAACCAAACTCCTGCACATCAATATCCCCCACGTAAAGTTCATAACCATGAAACAGCGTGTTGTAAATACCTGTGCCTCGTGTGGCTGTCAAAAAGGGTTGACGAAAGCCCAATGTGCCCCGCGTTGGCACATAATACTCGCTATACACCATCCCATCATCGCCGTAACGAATATCTATCATTCGGCCACGCCGTTTGCCCAACATTTCGCTCACAGCCCCCAGGTAATCGTTGTGTACCTGCACAAACATGTGTTCCACCGGCTCCAACAACCCGTCTTCACTCTGCTTAAAAATCACTTCGGGGCGGCTAACGGAAAACTCATACCCCTCGCGGCGCATCGTTTCGATAAAAATTGCCAGGTGTAACTCCCCCCGGCCGGAAACAATAAACTCATTGGCTTTGTCAGTTTCCTCCACCCGCATGGCAACGTTGCTTTCCAACTCGCGGAAAAGTCGTTCCCGAATTTGCCGACTGGTGAGATATTGCCCTTCGCGCCCGGCAAAGGGGCTGTCATTGATGCGAAACGTCATTCGCACGGTGGGTTCTTCCACCTGAATCGGCGGCAAGGGGCGCGGGTCGTTGGGGTCGGCAATGGTGTCGCCAATGCCAATGTCGGGAATGCCCGCCACCGCCACAATGCTGCCTGCGTGGACTTCTAATTGTGGGAAACGCTGCAAATCGCGGAAGATAAAAATCTGGGTGGTTTTAGCCGGGCGCATCTCCCCTTCGGCCGTTATTTGGGTCACTAATTGCCCACTGCGAATGGCACCACTGCTTAAACGGCCGATAGCAATCTTGCCCACATAACTGCTATATTCCAACATCGTCACCAACATCTGAGTTGGGCCATCTGGGTCAATCATGGGCGGGGGAATATGCGACAAAATCGTTTCAAACAGCGGCCCCAAGTCCTCGGCCATATCATGAGGGGCGTGCCCTGCCCGCCCTTCCAGCGCACGGGTATACACCACCGGAAACTCCGCCTGTTCCTCGGTCGCTCCCAGTTCAATAAACAGGTCAAACGTGGCATCTACGGCAAAATCGGGCCGGGCGGCCGGGCGGTCAATTTTGTTAATCACCACAATCGCCTTCAAACCGCGCTGCAACGCCTGGCGCAACACAAAACGGGTTTGTGGCATTGGCCCTTCCACCGCATCCACCAACAACAGCACCCCATCCACCATATTCACCACCCGTTCCACCTCGCCACCAAAGTCGGCATGGCCGGGTGTATCTACAATGTTGATAGTGATACCTTGATAATTGATGCCTGTATTTTTTGCCAGAATGGTGATCCCCCGTTCCCGTTCCAAATCGTTAGAATCCAATACCCGTTCGGTCACTTCCTGGTTGCTACGGAACACATTGGTCTGGCGCAACATGCCGTCCACCAGTGTCGTCTTGCCATGATCGACATGGGCGATAATGGCGATATTACGAATGTCATTTCTTGGTTGTATCATAAGTTTTAGATAACTGCCGCTAAACATAAAAATGCCCGACCAGTTCTGGCCGGGCTGATAAAATAAGTTATTGTAAGGTTTTTACGATGCTGCCATTCTATGCCAAACCATGTTAGGCGGCAAGGTCAGTTGGTACTAGCAGCCTGTCGGGAAAGTCGCAATGGAACGCGGATGACGCGGGTATGACGGATTTTCGCGGATTTTTTCACTGGCCTTATCCGTGTGCATCCGTTCTATATGGCGTAAGGTCATAAATTGGCGTTTTGCTGAAGGGGATTAGAGATTGGAGATTAGAGATGTGCCAATCTCAATGGACATTATTGGAATTAACTTTATGTCGCGCAGAGACGCTGAAAGGGAAAACGCGCTGCGCCCCTGCGCCTCTGCGCGAGAAACCTTATTTCCGATAAACTTTAATGAAACTGTCAATTTATGCCCTCTGCAAGGGTAAAATAAAACGTGGCTCCTTGATGAACGGCCGCTTCAGCCCAAATGCGCCCACCATGACGTTGAATAATCCGTTGCACAATTGCCAGCCCCACCCCGGCCCCCTCAAACTCATCTGTGCTGTGTAAACGTTGAAAAACCCCAAACAGTTTGTCGCCATATCTCATATCAAAACCCGCCCCATTATCCTGAATAAAATAAACAACCTCACCTGTTTTATCTATCAAAGAGGCGATTTTTATCACGGTTTCCTGTTCGCCCTGGGTAAACTTGAGTGCATTAGAGAGAAGGTTGCTCCAAACCTGTTTCAGCAAAACCGGGTCGCCATGACAGGGGGGGAGTTCTGCCAGATGGAAGGAAATCGGCCGTTTTTTTTGTTGCGCCCTCAATTCTTCCATCACCTCTTGCACCATTTGATACACCTGAACCAGTTTTTTGTGTAAAGGCTGCCGACTCAGGCGAGAAAAATTTAACAACCCATCAATCAAAGCCGTCATGTGATAAGCACCCTGTTGTACCAGATGCAAAAAATGATGCCCCTCTGGGGGCAACTGCGCCGCAAAATCTTCCATCACGGCGCGAGAAAAACCGGTAATCGAACGGAGTGGTGCCCGCAAATCATGGGAAATTGAGTAACTAAAGGCTTCTAACTCCCGATTCGCAGCCTCCAATTCACCTGTGCGTTGGATCACTCGCTGCTCCAGTTCAACATTCAACAGGCGGATTTCCTCCTCCGCCCGTTTGCGTTCGGTGATGTCCCGGTTAATTGCCACCGCCCCAATCATTTCCCCCTTGCTATCATTTAGCCGGGTGACCGAACTTTGGATAAACCGCTTACTCTCATCTTTGTGGGTCTGTATCACCTCGCCTTGCCAATACCCATTACGGATAAATTTGTCTAAAACCTGTGCCTGTTCTTCACCCTGATATTCAATCGGTACAACTGTGCCCAACGCCCGGCCAATAACCTCTTGTTCTGTCCAGCCATACAACAGTTCGGCCGCTTTGTTCCAGGTTTGGATGCAAAAATCAGCATCGGTGGCGATAATAGCATCTGAAACCTTGCGGAGCAGGTCTGCCTGATATTTTAGCTGTTCTTCAGCCTCCTTTTTTTCTGTCACCTCTTGTTCTGCGCCATAAATGCGAATCACTCGTTGTTTTGCAACATCCCATTCAGGTCGGCTGTAATCGCGCAACCAATGGATTTTGCCAGATTTATCAATGATACGAAATTCGCTGACATCAGTTTTCCCGCTTAATAACCTCTTTTGCTGATTTTGGGCAATGGGTAAGTCGTCGGGGTGAACGATGGACAACATACCACCCCGTTCATCTATTTCCTGGTTGGTGTAACCGGTGATCCGTTGAAACGCTTCTGTGTCCCATTCACGCACCCATCGCCCATCTGTTTCCACCCGAAACGCATACACATAATCAAAAGCTGTTTGGGAGATGGCTTTGTAGCGCAATTCAGAGTCATGTAATGCCTGTTCCTGTTTTTTCCGTTGGGTGATGTCAACCAGGATGCCATGCCAAAGAATGCTGCCATCTGGTTCGTAGGTAGGGGTGGAACGGGCTTCGGCCCAGATTTCTCCTTTTTGCGGGTGTTGAACACGAAATTCAATATGGAAGGGCTGCATGGTGCGGACGGATTCAGCAATGGCGTGACGAACACAAGCCAGGTCGTCGGGGTAAATGAGGGAAAACACTTGAGAGGCATCTTCTTTGATCTGTTCCGGGGGCAGGCCATAAATTTCCTGGATGGCCGGGCTGGCATAGGGGAAGGAGGGGAGGTTATCGGGATGCAGGCGAAAGGAGTGGATGGCTCCGGGGGCGGTGGCGACAATTTTAGCAAATCGTTCTTGTTCCTGGCGTAATGTCTCGCGGATGATTCGCTCTTCGTGAATGTCGGTGTTGGAGCCTAACCATTTGAGGGTACGGCCGTTTTCATCCAACAACCGCACCGCCCGCGTATCAAACCAATGGTACACCCCATCATGACGGCGAATCCGCAATTCGGCGTGAAAGTCGCTGTCGGTGGCAACCGACTCTTTCCAGGTAGTCAGGATTGGCTCTTGATCCTCTGGGTGTACCTGCTCTAACCAGCCAAACCCTAACTGCCCGGTGGTAGGCAGCCCGGTATATTGCGCCCAGCGTTGGCTGAGATAGTCACAACTCCCTTCGATGTCACAAGTCCAGACTAACTGGGGTAACAAATCGGTGATTTGACGGAAACGGCTCTCGCTTTCACGCAGGGCGCGCCGGGCTAACTGTTGTGACACTTCAGCTCTGGCCCGTTCTTCCAGGGCTGTTTCGCTGGCACGCTGCACAAAAAAAACGGCCGTACACACCCCCGACAACAACAAAATAGCCCCCCCTAACGTCAATCGGAAAATCTGGTTATACCGGCTGGATAAGTTTTGTAAATGTTGCCGGACTTGCATATCCAACTGATCCGCCTGTAACTCCAACTGACGAAAAACAATGGCCAGATCCGCTTCAACCTGGGGGTCAGGGTTGAGCGTCCATTCCGCCAGTTGCTCCCGAAACAGTTGCAAATTGCCTCTGAAGATGGAAACCGGTACCGCCCGCTGCTCCAAATCGGCCGAAGTTTGCTCAAAAGAGGTCACGGCTCGCTCCAACAGAATAATCCCCTCGTCATAAGCAAACGACGACGACCCCTGATCAGCCAGCGTCACATACAAAAACCCATTGCTTAACTCAATACGCGCCTGCCGGATATTCCCCAGGGCCATTGTGGCCTCATTTAAAATTTGTTGCTGCTGAAAATAGAGCCAGGCAATCACCACACAAACTGACATGGAAAGGGTAATCGCTGTCCAGACCCACAATTGCAGGTTAACATTAAAACGGCGAATGATGGGGATAAAAGAAGGTTGTGTAATTCTCATCAAGGGATCATCTCCTCAACTGAGACAGGTAGGAACAAACACAAGATTGTGCGAACAGGATAGAGCAAACCCAATAAAAAGGCAAGGTAACTTTCTTTGCCGTTTACCCGTTTAATGCGAGAATTACACCTTTGCAAATGTTATATTGACAAAGGGCATAAACTAACATTTTCCTTGAGATTGGGGATTAGAGATTAGAGATTTGCCAATCTCGAATCTCCAATCTCTAACCCCTTTTAGCAAAATGGTAATTGACGACCTCATGCAGTATAGATGCTTACCAGGTGAATGATATGGTAAACCTATGATAACTTATACCTCAGAAACTATCGTCAAAACCCCCCAGGCCGAGATTGCTTTTGACAGTTTTGGCGACCCGACGCACCCCCCGCTGCTGTTGGTGGCGGGCCTGGGCGGACAACTCATTGCCTGGGAAGAAAGTTTTTGCCAGGATTTAGCTGCCAAAATGTATTGGGTCATTCGTTACGATAACCGGGATGTGGGGCACAGTAGCAAGTTCGACCATATCCCCTTGCCAGATATGATGGCTGTGGCTGGTATGTTGTTATCTGGTAGCTCTATTTCTTTTGATTACTCCTTGTATGATATGGCGGCCGATGGGATTGGATTGTTGGATGCCCTGGGTATTCAATCGGCACATGTGTTAGGGGTTTCGATGGGGGGCATGATTGCCCAGATCATGACTACTTGCTACCCGCAACGTGTTCGCACCCTTACGACCATTATGTCAACCACAAATGACCCTGCTTTACCCCTGCCAACGGCCGAAGCTATCTCTGTTTTGCTCTCCCCGGCCGTTGCCAATGAACAAAGTTATGTGGAAAACTCCCTGAGTGCCAGCAGGATATTGGCCGGGCCGGGTTATCCCATTGACGAAACCAAAACCCGTCTCAATGCAGCAAGGGCGTACCATCGTGGTTATTATCCGGCTGGCACCACCCGCCAGTTGTTGGCAACATTGGCCTGCCCCAGCCGACGTGAGGCCTTAAAGAGGGTCACAGTGCCCACATTAGTTATTCATGGGGATGCTGATCCGTTGGTGCCGGTGGAAGCGGGTATAGATACGGCCGATCACATTCCCAACGCCAAACTTTTGATTATCCCTGGCATGGGGCATGGCATTACAGATAAACTATCACCACAAATTGTGGCGGCGGTAACAGCCCATGCCAGATAACGGCCGCAAAAATATGATTCAAGTAAAGATTTGTGGCATAACTAATCTGCAAGATGCCCTGGTGGCAGTTGACGCAGGGGCCGATTTTTTGGGTTTTATTTTTTATCCACCCAGTCAGCGGGCCATTACGGCGGAAGTGGCCGCCGGGATTGTGCAGCAATTACGGCCGTTGCCCCATTGCCCGCTGTTGGTGGGGGTGTTTGTCAACGAAACGGCCGATACCATGACCCACACCCTCGACACCTGCCAGCTTGATCTGGCGCAGTTGAGTGGTGAAGAAGTGCCCTTCCTGGTGGGGGATGAACGCTCGCCGCTTTTCGGCCGTTGTTACAAAGCCCTGCGCCCCACCTCTTACACCGAAGCAGAAGCCGATGCTGAATGGTACGCCGCCCCTTCCCCCTTGCGCCCCAGCCTGCTCATAGACACCCACCACCCCAACCTGAAAGGGGGCACCGGGCAAACCGGGGATTGGGAACTGAGCGCGAAACTGGCGCAAAAAGTTCCTGGATTGATGCTGGCGGGCGGGCTGACCGCCCAAAATGTAGCCGCCGCCGTGTCACATGTTCGCCCTTACGCAGTGGATGTGGCAAGCGGCGTAGAAGCCTACCCCGGCAAAAAAGAC
>CAZPEJ010000069.1:0-5918 GCA_964585465.1 uncultured Ardenticatenaceae bacterium | reverse complement strand
TTTCAAACCCTTTCTACTCATATTGCCTGGGCCTGTCCCTGGTATCGGGTGCGTAAAGATGAGATTGTTCTGCCCGATGGCAGCCAGACGTTTTATCATGTGATAGAAAAGTCGCAGGCGGTGTGGATTTTGCCGATAACGGCCGATAACCAAATCCCGCTCCTTTACATTTATCGTTACACAGTAGACGATTGGTGTTGGGAGTTGCCTGCGGGCGGCATTAAACCAGAACAGACCCCACAGCAGGCAGCCGAGATGGAGTTGTTGGAGGAGGTGGGCGGGGTGGCAGAACGGTGGGAGGAAATCGGCCGTTTTTACACCGCCAACGGCATTTGCAACGAAGTCGGCCACTACTACCTGGCAACCGGGGTAAAACTGGGTGAAACCGCCCACGAACCCACCGAAGTGATGGAAGTTCATCTCAAACCCATTGCCGAGGTCTTGCACATGGCCCGCACCGGCAAAATCAGCGACAGCACCTCCGTGATGTTGCTGCTGTTGTGCCAGGAGAAGCTGTTGGGAATGGGATGAACCACCGATGAAACGGAGAAGACGGATTGACACGGATTTTTTTTGGTGGAAGGCATATCGTATAAACCTGAAACGTGAAGCGTGAAACCTGAAACCCAAAGGACACCCCATGATAGTTCCTGATGAACGCGGTAAATTTGGCCTGTATGGTGGGCAATTTGTTCCCGAAACCTTAATGCCAGCCCTGGAAGAGTTGATTCAGGTGTATGAAACGGCGCGGAATGACCCGGCTTTTCTGCAAGAGTTCCATTACCTGTTACGCACCTATGTGGGTCGCCCTTCCCCAGTGACCTATGCCCAACGACTGAGCCAAAAGCTGGGCGGGGCGCAAATTTATCTGAAACGGGAAGATTTGAACCACACCGGTGCCCATAAAATCAATAATGCACTGGGTCAGGCGTTGCTGGCAAAACGGATGGGCAAACAGCGCATCGTGGCGGAAACAGGTGCCGGACAGCATGGGGTGGGGTCGGCAACGGCTTGTGCTTTGTTGGGTTTGCAATGTGTGGTGTATATGGGGGAGGTGGACATTGCCCGGCAGCAGCCCAATGTGCAGCGTATGAAGTTGTTGGGAGCCGAGGTGTGTCCAGTTTCTAGTGGCAGTCGCACCTTAAAAGATGCGATTAACGAGGCAATTCGTGACTGGGTGACAAATGTGGCAACTACTCATTACCTGTTGGGGTCTGTCTTAGGGCCACACCCCTACCCAATGATGGTGCGTGATTTTCAAAGTGTGATTGGCCTGGAAGCGCGGGAACAGATGTTGGCAGAAATCGGCCGTTTACCAGACACCATAATAGCTTGTGTAGGGGGTGGCAGTAATGCAATGGGGATTTTTCACGCCTTCCGCCAGGATGAAACCGTCGAGTTGATT
Source organism: uncultured Ardenticatenaceae bacterium (assembly GCA_964585465.1). GTDB lineage: Bacteria > Chloroflexota > Anaerolineae > Promineifilales > Promineifilaceae > CAZPEJ01. Next base: position 4,513 of record CAZPEJ010000069.1, on the reverse strand, counting down.
GGGGTTGAAGCTGGAGGAGAAGGGGTGGAGACGGGCAAACATGCCGCCCGTTTTGCCGATTTAACCATTTCCCGCATCGGCGTGTTACACGGCACCAAGAGCTATGTCATGCAAACGGCCGATGGGCAAATCCGCGACACCCACAGCATCAGTGCCGGGTTAGATTACCCCAGCGTTGGCCCGGAACACGCCTGGCTGCGTGACCAGGAACGAGCCTTTTACACCTCCGCTACCGACGGGGAGGCGTTGGTCGCTTTTAAGCTGTTGTGTGAAATGGAAGGCATTATTCCCGCCTTAGAATCGAGCCACGCTGTAGCCGAAGCCATCAAACGTGCCCCCACCATGCGCCCAGATCAGATTTTATTGGTCAATTTGAGCGGCCGGGGGGACAAAGACTTGGACACAGTGATGAAGGTTTTGCCGGGTCTTTCGGATTTTGCGGGTTTGCTGTGAAACGTGATCAGAGAAATTTCACGTTTCACGTTTCACGTTTCACGTTTCACGTTTCACGTTTCACGTTTCATTGATTGCCAACCCCCTGAGTTCCCAAAGAACCACAAAATTGTTGGGTGGGCAGATGCGGTTTATGCCAGTTATTCCTGAGTAGCGACGTATAAACTGTTTCCGGCTGTGACAAAAACGCGTAATGGGGTCTCGGCAACGGCAAAATCGCTGGCTTGTACAAATAGTTCTTGCCCCTGCTCCCCGGTAGCCCGATATTGGGCCACAACGGTGCCTCCCCGACTAATTTGAATCAAACGGCCGCTTCCCGCATCTAACACAAAAATAGAAGCTGTAGACCCTCGCCCCACAATCTCCACTGCAACCGGACGGGACATGGGATAAGATAAGCCTTGTGATAACAGATCCGTTTCGTTCCAGCGCACGGTGGCATTGGCGGTGTCGTAATACCGGATACGGCCGTCGCCATACACCACCACCAGACTGGCATCCTCGCTGTAAATGGCAATATCTACCGCTTTATCCAATTCCGCTTCTGGCCCCAGGGATAATGTTTGTTCATCATCCCGCAGTAAAAAAGCTTCCCCATCAGGAAAGTATTTCCAAATAGTGCCTGCCCCTACATCTAAAATGTAGAGCCGTTCGTCGTAGGTGGTGACAGCAACGGGCAACCGCCACTGGCTGGCAAAGTCAAGCGGGACTGCGCGAGTATCGGCAAAGTTGGGGTAGAAGGTAATCAAACTGCCGGTAACATCTAACGAAGAGACCCCTTCCCGCGATACATTACTGCCCTGGGGCCGCCACAATAAATCAACGACATTCCCCACCGTAAACGCCCCCAACGCCTGGGTCTTAAATAACAATAAGGCTGGCTCTGGGGCTGTCAAATTCAAATAACTTTCATCTGTCTGGAACTGGTATACATTGCTATTGGTATCCAGGGTAAAAATGCCCCCGTTGAACCCTTCGCGCAAAACCACCCCTTTCAAATTGACTGTTTCATCATGGACAAAAAAGGGAACGGCCGTTAACCGGGTAATTCCATCCAACCGATCCAACGCATGACGGGCCATATCGCGCAGCCGATTCACCTCATTATCCCCTGGGCGAATCTCCTCGGCTTCATCTGCTAATTGTAACACCGCAATGTAATAGTTACGCGAAACGTCAATCTGTTCGTTCGACTCCTCCGCCAGGTTCATCGTCTCGATCATCTCCTGGCGAATGGCAGAAAACTCACGCAACTGGCCGCGTTGCAGATAAACCCCGGTGACAACGGCGGCTACCAGAAGGGGAATCAAAACAGCCACTAAGATGGGCAAAATCCAGGTAGAAGCGGGTTCATCGGAAGTGGCAGTTGGGCGTAACTGCCCTAACGCATCTGCCAATCCACCTGTCATCTTAGAAAGCCCCATCGCGGCCCCGGCCGTCGCACGGCGGGCGGTGGTGGGTAGGTTTTCCCCATTTTCCGGCGCGGGAGCGCGGGCCACAAAGGTGCGGAACCGTTCACGTTCGGGCTGGGGTTTGCGGTGGGGTGCAGCTACCTGGGAAGCTGTGCTAACCTTGCGCTGGGGCAAGGGGGATGGCCTGGAGATAGGTGTGCTTTTTTTTACGGGTTGGGCGGCTTCGGGTAAATTAGCGGGGGCTTCATCGGTAAATTCAATTAGCAACAGGCGGGCGGAATCGTTGCCAACGGCCGTTTTTAATGCCTCCACTCCCAACTCAATCGTCGTATCTACCAGGGCAGGTTGCAACGCATGAACCGGGGTGTGACTGATGCGCGGGTCGGCAAACAGCAACATATCACCAGCCTGTAGCCTTTGGTGAAAGTAACGCACATCCAACCCGGCCTTCTGCCCCAGCGGAGTCACCCGGTCGGGCAAGTGGGCAGGTAATCGTTCTATCCCAAAGTTATGCCCCAACAAAGCCAGCGACTCCCCCGCCTGCACCATAAACAGTTCCCCCTGGCGCAACACCGCCCCGCTGATAGCTCCCTGGCGTGGGGTGTGGCTACCACTCAGGTTCAGGCGCAACAACAACTCGTTCACCTCTAAAATGGCATGGCGCAACGCGGCCGTGACGCTGCCTGTTTCGCGGTAGTAACGGTTGCTGATTACATCGAGCAGGTCTTGAGTCAAAACGGCCGTTTCTTCCACCGACCCGCTTAACGTCAAATGCACAAACAGAAAGTCGCGCTCTCGCCCGTGTGCCGCCCGCGCCGGGGCCGACTGGGCCAACACACCCGGCACGGCTCCTTCCTGTGCCTGCCCATTAACCAGATACAATTGACCGATGATTGCCTGTAAATCCATGTTGAGGTTTAAGCATAGCACAACCGTTCGTAAACACAAAGCGTTTTTCGCCTGGGAGGAGTAGGGTATACTTTGCTGGAATCAAAAAGGTTACAAGCAGGAGCAACAGGGTTATGAGAGTAGTGATTGCAGGGGAAATGCCGTTTGTGGAAGAGGTGGGGCAACTGTGTGTGCGGGCCGGGCACGAGACGGTGCTGTATCTGGTAGAGGACTTTTTTTCTGCCGTGCAAAGCGGTTGGGCCATGTCTGGGGCGGCCGGGGTAGATGTAGCCATCGAACTCCACAACGAATCGGCCGATTCTAAAGAAGAGTTGATTGGGGCTTTGGGTGGATTTATTCCCCCTTCTGCCCTGCTGCTTACCTCTGCCCTGGCGACCAGCACCACCCAGGCGGCGGCCTGGATGCCTAAACCGGAGCGGGTGGTGGGGTTTAGCCTGGTTCCTCCCATTAAAGAGAATGGCATGGTGGAATTGACGGCCGCTTTACAAACGGCCGATACAGCCCTACACCAGGCCATTCACTTCTGGCAAGGGTTAAAACAAGAACCGGTGGTGGTGGCCGACGGGCCAGGGTTAGTGCGCGCCCGCGTGGTTTGTTGCCTCATCAACGAGGCCGCCACCGCCCTGTTAGAAGGGGTTTCCACCGCCGCCGACATTGACAAAGCGATGCAACTAGGCACCAACTACCCCTACGGCCCACTCGCCTGGGGGGATTACATCGGCCTGGATACGGTGTTGGGTGTCTTAAACGGGTTGTTTCACGAATGGGGCGAAGACCGCTACCGCCCTTCGCCACTCCTTAAACGGCTGGTGGCAGCAGGCAGGCTGGGGAAAAAAAGCGGGGTTGGTTTCTATACTTATCCATGACAACATTGCGTATTGCGTAAAGAAATACACAATACGCACTATTCTCCCTCACGTCGAACGCGGGTACGTCTCTACCTCGTGCCCCACATAATCGCGGAACCGTGACAAGATTTCTCCAGATTCGGCGTGTCGCCCGATGGCTTTTTTAGAAAACAGCAGTTGGTCATCCACCATCACATCAAAAACCCCTTTACTGCCGGTATGCAGCTCTAGTTTTTTGATGATATGTTGATAATTGGTGAGCAAATCGGCCGTCACACGGATGGCCCGTTCACTGTAATCTCAAGGAACACAGTAAGTAATTGAAACCAGATATTGACTCATTTTCACTCCATCAGAAAGGTTTGGTTGTGAGTATAACCTGAAAAAGTCGCTTGACAACCGTTCCTTGCCAGGATAATATACCGTTCGCCTTTGGGCCTGTAGCTCAGCTGGGAGAGCGCTACAATCGCACTGTAGAGGCCAGGGGTTCGAATCCCCTCAGGTCCACCAGTGAGCAAGTCAACAGTCACCAGTGGACAGTAACCAGTGGTGGTTGAGAATGGTTTAACAACTGCATACTCAAAGCTATGAACAGGAGTAGTAAGTGCCTGACACAGAGAGTGGCTCCATCGGCTGAAAGGGCTACACCCCTCGCTGAACTCGCCTGTTCGCCTTGTTAGTGAAAATGGGTTAAACTCCAGAGTAATTAACAACGTTTATACACGTTATGTATTTAAGTGGATGGTTTACAACTTGGGCCTGTAGCTCAATTGGGAGAGCGCTACAATGGCATTGTAGAGGTCAAGGGTTCGAACCCCTTCAGGTCCACCTTTAACTTTATACCATCAAACAGAGTGGTACCGCGGAAGCCCCTTTCGTCTCTGAACGAAA
>CAZPEJ010000068.1:7464-13472 GCA_964585465.1 uncultured Ardenticatenaceae bacterium | reverse complement strand
ATACGGCCGCTTTCCGCTGCCCAGGCGAGAGCCGCACGGATATTGTCATGTTCAGTTTCCAACCAGTTAAACCACAGTTGTTGGTATGGGCCGATGAGTTTAGGGACAATTTCTTCCACTTTCTGGGCAAACAGGGACAGGTGGCGGTCACGCAATCGTCCTGTTTCGCCAGATACATCCAGTTTTTCCAGCGCGTACTCGTGGATTGTTTCCAGCAGACGGTAACGGGCCTCTGCCTGTTCGGTTGTCTGGGCAATGACGAGTGATTTATCTACCAGCGAGGAAAGCAAATCGAGCGTTTGTTTTTCGGCAATCCCTTCACCTGAGCAGATGGCTACGGCCGTATCCAACGTAAAACTCGCCTCAAACACAGCCAGCCGACGGAACAGGGTTTGTTCTTCGGCCATGAGCAACTCATAGCTCCAATCAATGGCTGCCCGCAGGGTGTAGTGGCGGGGATCACGACCAGCCCGTTGCCCGGTGGTGAGCAGGCTCAAACGGCCGTTCAGCCGGGCGGCGATTTGTTGCACGGTGAGGACATTGACACGGGCGCAGGCCAGTTCAATTGCCAGAGGTAGACCGTCCAGTTGGCGGCAAATTTCGATGATGGCGGGGGCGTTTTCGGCCGTGAGGTTGAACGAAGGTGAAATGGCCCGCGCCCGTTCCAAAAACAGACGCACCGCATCATACTCCATCAACTCTGGCAGCGTGGGGCTGTTCAGCCGATTGCCCAGAGACAACGCCATCAACGAGGGCCAGACCAGACCGGAAACGGGATAGGTCGTTTCGCCGATCACGGTGAGCGGCTCACGACTGGTAGCCAGGATTTGCAGCCGGGACGATTGGAATAGGAGCGATTGGGCCAATTGGGCACAGGCGGCGCTGAGGTGTTCACAATTATCCAGCACCAGGAGCAGTTGTTTGTCCCGCCCAAAACGGAGTAATGACTCTAACACTGGTTCGCTGGTGGTTGGTTGCAGTCCCAGAGCCTGGGCCACCAACTGCGGCACGAGCGCGGGGTCATGCAAGGAGGCCAGTTCCACCAGCCAAAGGCCATCGGCAAATTGTTCATGGAGTGCCTGGGCCAGCCGGAGTGCCAGCCGCGTCTTGCCGCAGCCCCCCGCGCCGGTCAACGTAACCAGGCGGGAAGTGGTTAGCAGCCGTTCAACTTCCGCCAGTTCGCGTTCGCGGCCGACAAATGTTGTCAGTTGTATCGGTAAATTTGTGGCTACCATGTTACGTTGTTACCTTTGCTGAAATGGGCCACTCGATAGATAAAACCAACCGTATCATATCATTGAGCGAAAGACGAGGCACAGGGGTGTAAGAGCCAGGATTTTAAGAGGGGAATCTGTAATACTCATGGTGTCAGGATGGCAAGAAGTTGGTTAATGAGGATGAGTCTGGTGAGAATGACTGACTATACCAGCCAATGTGCTGCATAGGGTTGTAAAGGGGTATTGGCCGAAAACGGCCGTTTCCCATCCAACACATTCCTCATTCCTGCCAACTCCCCTGGGCAAGGCTGCTCCTGATCACTCAAATTAAACACACACACCACCGACTGTTCACTGTTCACTGATAACTGTTCACTTTCTTTCACCATTCGTCGAAACACCAAAACGGCCGTATTCCCCGTCTCCACCACCACAAAAACCCCCTGCCGCAAAGCAGGCTGCCCTTGCCGCGTCCGCAGTAACAACCGGGTCAAATTCAGGTAAGAGTCAGGGTCTTGTTCCTGCGCCGCCACATTCAACCGTTGGTAGCCATACACATCATCAGAAATAGCAGGCAGATAAGTCGTTCCCGAATCCGTGTCATCCGCGTTTATCCGCGTCCGATTCTCCGAAAACCCGGCATTCAAATCGGCCGTCCACTGCATCGGTGTCCGCACCCCGTGCCTATCTGGCAGCCAGATGTTATCCCCCATACCAATTTCATCCCCATAATACAAAATCGGCGTACCGGGCAGCGACAAAAACAGGGCGTTTAACAACCACCACTTCCGTTTGTCATTCTCCAGCAACGGGGCCAGCCGCCGCCGGATGCCCATATTTAGCCTCATGCGTGGTTCCGGGGCGTACTGTTCCCACATCCACTGCCGTTCCTCCGGTGTCACCATCTCCAGCGTCAACTCATCGTGGTTTCGCAAAAAGGTCATCCACTGTGTCCCTGGCGGGATAGCCGGGGTGCGGGCCAAAATATCCACAATCGGTGTTTTATCTCCCTTCTTCAACGCCATGTACAGGCGCGGCATAATGGGAAAGTGGAAACAAACCTGGAACTCATCCCCATCCCCAAAATAGGGCAACAAATCCTCCGGCCACTGGTTGGCTTCGGCAATGAGTACCCGTCCTGGATACTCCTCGTCAATCAACTTTCGCACTCTTTTCAAAAAAGCATGGGTCTCTGGCAAATTTTCACAGTTGGTGCCTTCCCGCTCATACAAATATGGTACCGCATCGGCGCGGAAACCATCAATGCCCATATCCAGCCAAAAACGAATGATGTTGAACATTTCCTGGTGAACGGCCGTATTCTCATAATTCAAATCTGGCTGATGACCATAAAACCGATGCCAGAAATACTGCCCTGCCACCTCGTCATACGTCCAGTTAGATGGCTCCGTATCCAGAAAAATAATCCGCGTTTCCAGGTACTCCGTCCCTGTATCACTCCACACATAATAATCCCGATACGGCGAGTTTTTATCCTGTCGCGCCGCCTGGAACCAGGGATGTTGATCCGATGTATGGTTCATCACCAAATCCGTCACCACCCGCAGCCCCCGCTCATGCGCCGCATCCAGAAACGCCTTAAAATCCTCCAGCGTCCCATAATTTGGGTGAATCCCCTTGTAATCGGCAATGTCATACCCATCATCCTTCAACGGCGAAGGATACATCGGCATAATCCAGATACAATCCACCCCCAACGACTGAATGTGATCCAGCTTACCAATCGCCCCCCGAAAATCCCCATGCCCATCCCCATTGCCATCACAAAAAGCCCGGACATTCAACTCGTAAAAAACAGCATCTCGATACCACATAGTCAGTGCCTAGTGAACAGTAAACAGTGAACAGTGAACAGTAAACTTACAACTGTTCACTGTTCACTGTTTACTGATAACTGCCTCCTATCCCTTCACCGAACCCGCCAGCAACCCACGCACAAAATACCGTTGCAGCGAGAAAAACACCACCAGAGGCAACAACATCGAAACAAACGCCCCGGCCGTCAACAAATGCCAGTCACTCCCCCGCGACCCCACAATATCCGCCAGGCGCATCGTTACCACCTTATACTCCGGGTCACTCCCCAGAAAAATTAAGGCGATCAAGTAATCGTTCCACACCCACAGAAATTGGAAAATGGCAAACGAGGCCAACGCAGGCACAGACAGCGGCAAAACCAGCCGTGTGAACACGGTAAAATGGGAAGCCCCATCAATAAAAGCAGATTCCAACGTCTCACGCGGCAGGGTAGAAATGTAGTTGTAAAGTAAATACGTCGCCAACGCCAGACCAAACCCTGTGTGCGCCAGCCACACCGCCAGATACGTCCCATTGAGTTCCAACTTGCTGTAGTCCCGCAAAATCGGCACCAGCGCAATTTGCAACGGCACTACCAACAATGCCACCACCATTACAAACAGCCACTTACGTCCCGGAAAACTCATCCAGGCAAACGCATACGCCGCAAAAGCAGCAATCAAAATGGGGATAACCGTAGAAGGCACGGCGACGGCAATACTATTCAAAAACGCCCCACTCATGTCATCACCAGGAATAATTTGCACATTCCCTTCTGGGTCAGTGAACTCAAAATCTTTCCCCGAAAGCACCTGCTGGTAATTTTCACCCGTCAACTGCGGCAAAAACACCCACACCTGGTCTTGTACCTCAATGCGCCCCAGCCGTTTGTTGCCCACCCAGGTCAACTGTTGCCCATTGGGAGCCTGTACCCCGGCGCGCATCTCTTCAAAAGTGGCCTGTACCCCATTCACTTCCATCACCCCGTCCGGGTCTAGCCCCAACGCTTTGGGGTCTAGCTCCTCCACCTTTTGCCATTCACGGTGGGGCAAAACCGTCCACCAGCCAGAGGTTTGAATGTCGAAACGAGTACGGAACGATGAAACCAACAGCCCAATAACAGGCAAGACCCACAGAAAGACCAACAACAACAAGGCCCCATTTAGCAGAATACTATTTAATCGGTTTTTCGCTTTTGTACCCATCTTAAAATGCCTCCTGTTCCCGGAATTGCCGCAGGTTATAAATCATCACGGGGATAACCGCGATAAGCAACACAATTGCAATAGCTGATCCCAATCCGGCGTTGCGAGCGACAAAGGATTGGCGGAAAAATTCGGTGGCAATGACCGATGTGCCATATTGCCCACCTGTCATAACCCACACCACATCAAAAATTTTCAGGGTGAAAATAATCACGGTTGTCCAGACGGTGACGATGGTGCCTTGAATGTAAGGTATCATGATGCGGAAGAAAATCTGAAACTCATTGGCCCCGTCCACTCGCCCTGCTTCCATTAAATCGGCAGGAATGCCCTTCAAAGCGGCCGAAAACAGTACCATCGAGAACCCTGCTTGCAACCACACCACAATCACAATCAGAAATAAATTATTCCAGGGGCTAATGTCGGTGTAGGCTGTCCATGCCTGGGGGTCTGCCCCAAACTGGGTGATAATGGCATTCAACAACCCAATCTGCGGTGAATCGGCCGGGCGCACTTCGTAAATAAAGTTCCAGATCACCCCGGCCCCCACAAACGAAATTGCCATCGGTAAGAAGATGAGCGACTTTGCCAACTTCTCCCAATTACTGCGATCCGCCAACACCGCAATGAGCAAACCAAACACCACCGAAAAGGTGCTGCCAAAAACAATCCACATAAAATTGTTGCGGAACGCTTCCAACATCACCCGCTCTGTGAAGGCGGTTATGTAATTATCCAGACCAATAAAGTTGTCCGGCAGCCCCTCCTGCAAAATCACCCTAAAATCAGGTGCCCCATCCCGATCAAACAGGCTGATCCAAAAAGTACGCACCGTAGGAACTGCCAAATACCACATCAAAATAGCCACAGCAGGCCCAACAAATACAAAGGGTTGTAATCGTTCTGTCCACTCGCCGGGTAATTGTTCCACCAGGTTATTAAACACCCAGTAGAGCATCGCCACGCCTCCCACCCCCCACAAAATAGCCACCACCGCAATCAACCATTTGGAAGCCTGACTATCACGCAAAAAGAGAAACCCTTGATACAACACATAAAAAGCCAGCAAAGGGATAACAACAGCCAGCAAAATACGGCCGATTGCCGCCACCACCACCGTCGCCGAACTCACCTCAGTTTTGGATTTGGTTTGTATAGTTTGCATACACCCTCCTTGGGAAAGTGAACAGTGAACAGTACTCAGTCAACAGTATTCAGTTGTCAGTAAGGTGTGTGAAATGAAAGTTAAGATGTTATTGAACGAGGTTTGTAAGCAGTGAACAGCTTAGACTGTCCACTGTTCACTGCTTACTGTTTACTTCTAAAAACTAACGCGGCCAGGAAGCGTCAATCTCAGACAAGACAGTTTCCAGGTCGGCTGCACCAGAAACATAGCTGGTCATGCCAGTCCAGAAAGAGCCAGCCCCCACTTCACCGGGCATCAGGTCAGAACCATCGAAACGGAAACCGGTAGCGTTAGCCACCATCGCCGCAATGTCACGCTCCACACCACTGCCATACATGTCCAACGTGGCGGCCAGATGAGGAGACAAGGCTCCACCATTGGTCAACCAGCCAGAAGCAGATTCAGGTGTGGTGAAGAACTCCATGACAGCCCGAACTTCGGGACGGTCATTAAACATAGCAAAGATGTCACCCGCTACCAGGAAGGGGCTGCCATAAGCCGGGTCTACGGGCGGCAGATAGAACACGCCGTAATCCACGCCATATTCAGAACCTTCGGGGAAGAAGCTGGTAATAAAGTTGC
>CAZPEJ010000068.1:0-7364 GCA_964585465.1 uncultured Ardenticatenaceae bacterium | reverse complement strand
GCATCCAGCACCCCGGCGGGTCTTCAAACATGGTAGCCGGGGAATCACCAAAGAAGGTGCTAACGATGGAGGTAGTACCACCAAATACATAGTCGTCATTAAACCAGATTTCGCTCCAGGTGTTGATGGCATTAGTGACTTCAGGCGAAGCAAAGGCCAGATCACCGGTGATCCAGGCATCGTAATTTTCCAGAGAGGTGGTGCGGAGCATCATCTCTTCTGTCCAGTCGGTGGCAGCCCAACCCGTCGCCCCACCCGATTCAATGCCAATACACCAGGCCGGGTCGCCATCTTGGGCAATCTGGTCGGTGAGAGCTAATAATTCTTCCCAGGTGGTGGGCACGGTGTAACCGGCCGCTTCAAAGTCATCAATGGGGTACCACACCAGGCTTTTGCCGTTGAAACGTTGCCAGACACCCGCTTGAATTGGGCCGTCAGGGCTTTGCATCGTTGCCATGTCCAGCCAGCTTTGGTTGTAGCGGGCCTGTAAGGTTTCCAACGGAATGAAGGTGGACACGTCTACCACTTTGCCCTGAGCCACAAAGTTACCCAGCAAACCGGGTTGGGGGAAGTCGGCAATGTCGGGGGCATCGCCCGCGTCTACGCGCACGGAGATGGTGGTCTCGAACTCTTTGGAGCCGATGTATTGAATATCAATGCCAGTGGCTTCTTCAAAAGCGACCACCCCTTGTTCAAATTTCACCTGGTCTTCGTCGGTGAAGGGGCCATCTACAACAACGACGGTGCCAGCGAAATCACCGTTCATCGCTTGAGCCATATAGCTATCGGCAGAAACGGCCGAATCACCTTCACCACCTGTAGATTCCACACCTTCCACACCCGCAGGCCAGGAAGCATCAATTTCAGACAAGACAGTTTCCAGGTCGGCTGCACCAGAAACATAACTGGTCATGCCAGTCCAGAAAGAGCCAGCCCCCACTTCACCGGGCATCAGGTCAGAACCATCAAAGCGGAAGCTAGTCGCGTTGGCAACCATCGCCGCAATATCCTTTTCCACCCCTTCCCCATACATATCCAGAGTCGCCCCCAGGTGAGGAGACAAAGCCCCGCCACCAGAGAGCCAACCCATTGCCGATTCGGGCATGGTCAGATATTCCATAGTCGCCCGAACTTCGGGACGGTCATCAAACATAGCAAAGATGTCACCCGCTACCAGGAAGGGATTGCCATATGCCGTGTCTACACCGGGCAGATAGAACACCCCGTAATCCACGCCATATTCAGAACCTTCGGGGAAGAAGCTGGTAATAAAGTTGCCTTGTTTGTGCATCCAGCACCCCGGCGGGTCTTCAAACATGGTAGCCGGGGAATCACCAAAGAAAGTACTGACGATGGAGGTGGTGCCACCAAACACATAATCGTCATTAAACCAGATTTCGCTCCAGGTGTTGATGGCGTTGTTGACTTCAGGCGAAGCGAAGTCGAGGGTGCCAGCTACCCAGGCATCATAATTTTCCAGAGAGGTGGTGCGGAGCATCATCTCTTCTGTCCAGTCGGTGGCGGCCCAACCCGTCGCCCCACCCGATTCGATGCCGATACACCAGGCCGGGTCACCATCTTGGGCAATCTGGTCGGTGAGGGCTAAGAGTTCTTCCCAAGTGGTGGGCACGGTGTAACCGGCAGCTTCAAAGTCGTCAATGGGGTACCACACCAGGCTTTTGCCGTTGAAACGGTGCCAGACACCCGCTTGAATCGGGCCATCAGGGCCTTGCATATTTGCCATGTCCAGCCAGCTTTGGTTATATTGGCCGGTCAGGTAATCGCTGGAAAGCCAGGAGCTGACATCTACGACTTTGCCCTGACGAACAAACCCAGCTAACAAACCGGGTTGGGGGAAGTCGGCAATGTCGGGGGCATCGCCCGCGTCTACGCGCACGGAGATGGTGGTCTCGAACTCTTTGGAGCCGATGTATTGGATGTCAATGCCAGTGGCTTCTTCAAACGGGGCCATGGATTGTTCAAATTTCACCTGGTCTTCATCGGTAAAGGGGCCATCTATGACCACAACGGTACCGGAAAATTCCCCCCCCATAGCACGGGTGAGGAATTCGGCTCCGGTCGGGGCCATTAAACCACCTTCTTCCATCGCTTCTTCGGTGGCAGCTGGCTCTTCGGCCGGGGCTTCGGTGGGTTCAGCTTCTTCAGCGGGGGCTTCGGTGGCTTCGGGTTGTGGTTCTGGGGTGGTTTGTTGTTGCCCACCGCAAGCTGCCAATACAACCACCAAAACGAGCGTGAAAAGCAATTTACGCCAATGCTTAAAAGATAACATGTTTTCTTTCCTCCTAATCATGTCTCAAAGGTGTGGCTTTTGCGGTTAATGGAGTTGCAAAAGCCGTTTATAAACTGGTTGTGGAATAAAGGTTATGGGTATGGGTTGCTACGAATCACCTCCTTGGTATGGGGCTGTGGTATTTCGGATGATTAACTCGATGGATAAGATGGTTTCTAATGGGCAATCCTGTAACCTGCCAGCCATGACATCAAATAGCAGTTGACACCCTTGAACGCCGGAGCTGTAAAGTGCCTGACGCACGGTGGTGAGGTGGAGGTATTCGGATGCTTCGATATTGTCGAACCCAATAACGGATAGGTCTTTGGGTATGGTTAATCCTAAAGTTTGCGCCGCTTCGATGACCCCGATAGCTTGGGTGTCGCTGTAGGCAAAAATGGCGGTGGGTGGATCGGGTAGGGTTAGTAACTTTTGCGCCAGGTGATGGGCTTCGGAACGGCCGTGTACACCTTGTTGATGATATTCTGGGCGAAACTCAATACCTGCTTCCGCCAGGGCACGACGATACCCCTGATACCGATCCCGCACCGGGCTAGTAAAGGGGTCGTCCAGGTAATCACTCACATAACCCACTTTGTGATGTCCTAATTCTAACAAATGTTTTGTTGCCTGGTAGCCCCCCGTTTCATTATCTACCACCACACGGTTTAAGAGGGGGTGATAGGCATCTATTAACACCGCAGGCAAGTTGGCGTGGGTTATTTCGGCCACATCTTCATCGGTGGGGTTGAGCGAGAGAATGAGCAGGGCATCTACTATTTCACGGCGGATGATTTTGCGAATGACGTTGTCCCGACGATCGGCCGTTTCTAAATCAAATAACACCAGATCATATTCACTGCCTGTGAGGACAGAAACCACCCCTTGTAAACGTCGCACAACGGAGGGGTTGGTAAAAAACGGCACAATCACCCCAATAGCCATCGTTTTACCACGCGACAGGCGGCGGGCGGCTAGATTGGGGGCAAATTTGAGGGTTTCAATGGCGTTTTGTACCCGTTGGCGGGTTGGTTCACTGACAGACGGGTTATTGTTGATCACCCGTGAGACAGTGGCAATTCCCACACCCGCCTGTTTGGCTACATCCCGAATGGTGGCAGAAGCCATACCCCTCCTCACAAACCTGTAATCAGGAAAAAGAATTTGGTAACTATACAGTCTTTCTAGTGACGGGCGATGTTTTCCCGCAAATCTGACTGCCTCATCGTCAGTCAGAACATCGCCTGTTTGAATCCTGACAGAAATTGATAAATCTGCCAAATGGAACCGGTTCCATTTCTGTGCATACTATACAAGAATGTGCCACAGTTGTCAAGAAACCGGTTCCAAATTAAGTGCATTGGTCACAAAAAAACGGGTCTTTCGGATTTTGTGGGGTTTGCCGTGAAACGTAAAACATGAAACGTAAAACGTGAAACGTGAAACTTCTCCGGTCACGTTTTACGCTTCACGTTTTATTGGTTCCCCCTGAGTTCCCAAAGAACAAAAAACCTCTTACCAGGCATCTGATAAGAGGTTTCACAAGTTGTTCCGATTAAATGGTGTCAGGCCATTTTGATATTCATTTCTGGCTCTACATTGAGGGCTTCTTCGGGCATACGGCCGTTATTGGAGGGTTCATTCATCAATTGTTCAAATGCAAGCCGATCTAACGTTTCCACACTCATCAACGTTTTTGCCAGTTTTACCATCCGGTCGCGGTTATCACGGATAAGTTTTAACGCCCGTTGGTAATTTTGCTCCAAGATACGCCGCACTTCCTCGTCAATTGAGCGGGCTGCTTCTTCACTATAATCACGACCACCCATGCCATAAAACCGCCCCAGGAACGGATCCGCGGAGTTTTCCCCATAGGTGGGCAATCCCAATACCTCTGACATGCCATAATCCATCACCATCGCCCGCGCCATACGAGTGGCTTGTTGTAAATCGCTGGAAGCCCCGGTGGTGATTCGACCAAAAAACACCTCTTCCGAAGCCCGTCCGCCTAAAGCCATCGCAATGCGGTCTTCAAAAAACTCGCGGCTATAAACAAACCGGTCTTCGGGCAATGGCATCACATACCCGCCAGCCCGGCCGCGTGGCACAATGGTGATTTTTTGCACCGGGTCGGTGTGGGTGAGGAAAAAACTGACAACTGCGTGACCCGCTTCATGGTAGGCCACCACTTCTTTGTCCTCCTCACTCATCACCCTGCTTTTGCGTTCTGGCCCCATCACCACACGGTCAAAAGCATCTTGAAACTCTAAACGGCCGATTGTCTTCTGGCTGCGGCGGGCAGCAAAGATAGCTGCTTCGTTTATCAGGTTTTCCAGGTCGGCCCCAGAAAAACCGGCCGTTAGTCGCGCCACATCTTTCAAATCCACTTCATTCGAGACAGGTTTGCCCCTGGCATGAACCTTGAGAATGGATTCACGCCCTTTCACGTCCGGTAGATCCACAAACACCTTTCGGTCAAACCGCCCCGGCCGCAACAACGCCGGGTCCAAAATATCCGCCCGGTTAGTAGCCGCAATCACAATTACATTGGTCTCATTATCAAACCCATCCATCTCCACCAGGATTTGGTTCAAGGTTTGTTCCCGTTCATCATGTCCACCGCCCAACCCGGCCCCACGCTGCCGCCCAACCGCATCAATTTCATCCACAAAAACGATAGACGGGGCACTTTGTTTGGCTTTGTCAAAGAGATCGCGCACGCGGCTGGCCCCCACACCCACAAACATTTCTACAAACTCCGAGCCGGAAATGTGGAAAAAGGGTACCCCTGCCTCACCTGCCACCGCACGCGCCAGCAACGTTTTACCCGTTCCGGGCGGGCCAACCATCAAAACCCCTTTGGGAATACGTGCCCCCACTTGAACGAACTTTTCTGGCTCACGCAAAAACTGTACCACTTCTGCCAGTTCCAACTTGGACTCTTCTACCCCGGCCACGTCTTCAAAGGTAACGGTGGGGCGGTTGGCATCATTGAGATTTTTGGCACGGGAACGGCCGAACCCAAAAATACTATTACCGCCACCCCCCTGCATCTGCCGAAATCCCCGGCTAAAAATCCAGATCAGCAGCAGCACCGGGCCAATGCCCAACACAATGCTAAAAATGTTATTCCAGGTCGTCTGGTCTCGAATCGTATAATCTATATCTGCCAGGTCTTCGGCCGTAATGCCGTAGAAAGCAAACGTTTCTGCCAGACTATCCCCCGAATACTTGGTCGCCGCCACCACCTGATCCGTACTCAAGGTAACATCCAGGCGATCCCCTGCGACACTGATGCTTTTCACCCGATCCTGGCGAATGTAGGTGATAAGCTCCTGAATGCTAATTTGTTCTGGGCCATTAAAACGGCCGGTAGCCCATAGCTGAATACCAATAATTAAAGCGAAAATTGCCAAAATCCATACCCAGGTGGGAATGGTTGGTTTGGAATCGTTGGATTGATCGTCCATAAGGGTTCCTTTGTAGCCTGTTACAAATAGTCAGGCGAGGTAGTGTATCGGCCAAAAAACGGCCGAAAATAACAATGTGTGAACAGTTTACGGGTGAAGTATAGGATTTATATAAACTAATGCTTACAAAATGATAAACTTACCAACTTACAGGTTTACATCTATCCTACACTACAGGTCATTGTACGCAGAAATATGGTTTGTTTCAACCTTCTTCATGGGAAACTTAAATTATGGAAGGTATATCTTCGCCGAAAACATAAAACAAGCGGAATTATACCGCCAAAACCCGTATTTTAATCATCGTGGGCAAACCGTTGTTTCCAAAGCGGGTAATTTCTTGTAAAATATAGACATAATGCGGCCTGAATATCCAGAAACTCCCTGGCAATCGCCAACATCCTTTTGGTTGCGTCTTCTTCAACGCAATATCCCGCTCTTGTTGTTCCTGTTTGTGGCTCTGGCGGGTATGTTGGCGGTGTACTGGTACTTTAGCCCGATTAGCGGCGAAGTAACAGCGTTGGCGGCTGCATCGGCCGAAGATAACCTATCCGCCCCGATTTCTAAAATTGTTCCCGCCCGACCCGTGACCCAACGCCTGCCCCAAAGCCAGGGGGCGTTAAAAATCGCCCTGGTTTCTGGGCATCGCGGCAACGACAGTGGGGCAGTCTGTGCAGATGGATTGACAGAAGCGGCCGTTGTGGAGCGTATTGCGAACCAGGTATCGGCCAATTTGCAAGCCCAGGGTATTCCAGTCGAAATTTTAGACGAATTTGATCCCCGCCTGCAAGGGTACAGTGGCACTGCCCTGGTCTCTATCCATGCCGACTCTTGTGACTATTACAACGAACTGGCAACCGGATACAAAGTGGCGGGTTCTTCATTCACCGACTCCTCTGCTTTGTCGGTGTGTGTGGAGCAGGCGTATTTTGACGCGACTCAAATGCCTTACCATGCCAATACCATCACCCCACACATGACAGATTACCATGCTTTCCGCGAAATTGCTGTGGGAACCCAGGCAATTATTATTGAGGTGGGGTTTATGAATCTGGATCGGGAAATGTTGACAACCTCTGCCGACAGACCTACCACTGGCCTGACCAATGGCATTCTCTGTTACCTGCGGGCTATCGGCCGTTTGCAAGGGTGATCAGGTGATCAGTACCCAGTATTCAGTGGTCACTGTGCAGTGGGAAATTGTGTGGTTGCGTCATCCGCGTTCCATTGCAACTTTTCCGACAAACAGTTAGAGCAGCCAGACGGTTAAAACAACCATGACACAACAAAATCAGCAGTTGATTCAACAGGCGGAACAAGCCATTAAACTAGGGCAGAAACAAGAGGCTCGCCATTTATTGCAGCAGGCTGTACAGCAAAATCCCCAAGATCATGCGGCCTGGTTGTGGCTGGCCTCGGTGGCGGCTTCCCCACGCACCAGCCTGGAGTATATCCAACGGGCGGAAATGTTGGCCCCCCATGACCCAACGGTGCAAAAGGCGCGGCGATGGGCAGAAAAACGGGTGCAGGCATTGGAAGGGGCAACTGCAAAACCCCATACAGTGAATCAAACACAAACTGTTGAGACGGTGAGAACTATTTCG
>CAZPEJ010000067.1:0-13492 GCA_964585465.1 uncultured Ardenticatenaceae bacterium | reverse complement strand
GATAGCCTGCACGAGTGAGAGCGTCAAACAAAAAGCGTTCCAACTGGAACGCTTTTTTAATTGGTGGTTTGTATCGGCCGTTTATATCTTTTGAGGTTGTAAGGCTGTTTTGGGTTGCCGGGCTTCCTGTAATAGATACCCTAACATTGTCCATCCTAGGCCATAAAAAACCATCGCCGCCACCTGCCCTGGTGTTGCCAGGTGATTGACAAAAGAGTAAGGGTTGGCAAATTCGGCCAGAGCAGGCCACAGACCGATAACCAGTAATAAAGCGTGCCAGTGGGATAGAGATTTCTTTTGAATGGTGGCAATTCCCAGCAGCAGCAGCCCCAGAGATAAAACGAACCAGCCTGCCATAAAAACGGCCCAACCTGCATCGGCACTAAACAAGGTCATAATCACCCAGCCGACTTCCCACAAAGTGGCCCCAATAACGGTCATACCCAGGGCCATTTTATTGGGCAACTGGATTTGTTTCTGGGTGTAGAGCCAGGCCAATACGGAAATCACCAACAACGGGGCCACACAGGCCCCGGCAAACATTTTAACGCTGTATACCGTCACGGATGGCCCCAACAAGGTGATGAGGCTGACGAGAACGGCCGTTATTCCACTCCATTGCAACAGTTTCGATTGTGTAGACATGATGTTTCTCCTTCAGAAAGACAGACAACTTATAAATAAAATGACTGTTTATCATTATGGAGAAAGTACCCCCTAGAGAAAATAGAACCCAATTCCTAAAAAACACGCCTTTACTCTTGTTTAGTACTTAATTCTCATGACTGAAATCATATTTACCCCCTTCTTAGAAACATTTATCGTTAGATTCAGTTGGTTCAATTTACGAATTGTTATTAACTTGTTGTAAGTTAGCAGATTTATCTTAGGAGAAGACCATGAAGGTTTATAAGAAAATTACTGGCAGCCAAAAAGGCCAAAGCTTGGTAGAACTGGCTTTAGTCTTTCCCATCTTTCTCATCATTATTGCCGGGGTTGTGGAGGTAAGTAATTTGCTTATCACCAAAAACCGGGTGGAATCGGCGGCTCGCGCGGCGGCTCGTTTTGCGGCGGCTGGCGGCAGCGAATCTGAAGTTGTGGCGTTAAACTCTGTCACCCAAACCCTTGACCTTAGTTCCGGGTTGTGGGACATCTGGGTTTTTAAGGCCACCGTCAACCAGGACGGGGACGATTTTGACGTGTGGGAAATTGAAAAGGTGTATGGCCTTTCCGAAACAGTGGCTTTTACCGACGTGAATTCGTTGATTGCGGGTTGCACCCAAAATTGTTTGCAGGACAAGGTGCTGGATCAGTTACAGACGGATGGCCAAGGTGTTCATCAAGACCCCGATGCGAATCCTAATGTCAACCGCATTGCCGCCGATTTGCAGGTGGTGGGGGTGTATGTGGTGCATGATGTGGAATCTATTTTAGGGTTAGATGCACTGCCCATGATTGCTGAATGGAACTCCGTCAGTGCCTTTAGCACCATGCGTGTCACCAATCCATTTGAAGTGAACGCCAGTAATGGTTGCTCCGCTTTCCCCGTTGCGGTTCACGAAGGGGTGCGCTCTGTCGCTTCTCAGTTTTACCCAGCAGCAGGGGATTTTGATTACCCGGACGACCCGCCCGCGTATGGAGATTTTTACCGCAATGTGCCAGATGTTCCCCTGGTAGATGGACAAGAAGGGTATCTTTATTATGTGCAAGACGGATCGGGAACGGGTAACTTTGGTTGGTTGGTGTGGAATGATGGTATCAACCCCAGTGCCCAAACTTTGGCAGATAGCCTTTCCTGGCCGGGGAATAGCACCAATTACGGCGAGACCAACGGTGGACAACCTGCTACCCCATTGTATCCCCATGTGGTAGCCGGGTATGTCAACCCCCACGACAATCTGGATTTGTCTATGCAGGTGGGAGATTGGGTTCATGGTTCTACAGGCTCCGTTAATAGCAATGATGTTCGTGACGCTTTGGAAGAACATATTGATTTAACTGGTCGGCAGTTGCGCCTGGTGGTGTGGGATGATTCCGAGGGAACCGGGCAAAATGTGAATTACCGTATCAAAGGGTTTATCATTGCTAAGTTGGTAGGATATAAGCTGGATCAAAGCCAGGGGGATTCCTGGATTTTGGTAGAGTTTATTCGATGGGATAACTCTTGCGGACAAACAAGTGAATAATAAAACGAAGTAGCTGTTTGTAAAGACCTGGCAGGTTGAGAAGACTTGTCAGGTCTTTTTTGTTTTTCCTGCCTGTCTCTGTTGGGCAGAAGGCCAGATATTCAGTATAGTAGTCACTGGTAGGAAGAACGGAAGAAATGAGGAGCGAGGAGTGAATCGGCCGTTTCCTCCCAACCTGAAACCTTAAACCTGAAACCTTAAACGATGACTCTTCAGGATTTACCACCCACCCCAACAGCCCCGCGCCAGTTACCACTGGCGTTGATGGTGTTGCTCCTGTTAAACGCCTTGGCATTAGCAGTGGGGCAGTGGTGGTTGCCATTGGACGACCCGGCTTTGGTGGAGTCCACACCGGGGCAGTTGAGCTTGTGGGTGGCTAACCAGACGGAGAAAGATGACGCAGAAGCTCTCCTGGTGCGGCTCACCCGCCCCACTGTGCCAGAAGGCATCTTGTCGGAAGAGGCGGCGTTGCGCCGTGCCCGGTTTGTGTTGGGTGGGATGGGGCTGTTGGCAGCCGGGCTGGCGGTTTGGAGTGGCTGGCATCTGGTTCGCCGTTCGTCCCATAGTCGAAATGTGACCATCTGGTTGTTAATTGGGTATATGGTGTTGCTGTTGAATGTGCCTGCGGGGACAGAACGGCCGTTTTACGCCCTGGTGATTACTGGTATCATCGGCTGCCTGCTCACTCTCTATGTGGCCCCCGGCCACCTCTCCCGCACCTTAGGTTTTTTGGTCATTATCTCTAGCCTGCTAACCTTTTGGGAAATTTATAAAGCGATTGGGGCTGCCACCGGCAACCAGTTACCCCTGACAGATTTTCCCTGGAAGATGCCCCACTGGCAGGCGGTTGCGGAACAACTGTTGCAGCCCGCTCGCCGCAACGGGCCATTTTTGCTGGTGCGAATTTTGGCCGAGGCCGCCTATGTCACCTGGAAAGAGGCTTTTGTCGGTTTTTGTTTTGGTAGCGTTTTAGGGTTTCTTCTCGGTACCCTGTTTGCCCACTCCAAACTGCTGGAACGTAGTTTGTTACCCTATGTGGTAGCCTCCCAAACAGTACCAATTATTGCCATCGCCCCCATGATTGTGGCTTTTTTGGGGCAAGGGTGGGTGCCGGTGGCTGTGATTTCTGCCTACCTGACCTTTTTTCCGGTGACAGTGAATACTCTGCGTGGTTTGTTGTCGCCCGACCCCCTCAAGTTGGAGTTAATGCGTTCGTATGCGGCCGGGAAAACGGCCGTTTTATGGAAATTACGAGTTCCTTCTGCCTTGCCCTACATTTTCACCGCCCTCAAAGTCTCCGCCACTACCAGCGTCGTGGGGGCAATCGTCGGCGAACTCCCTTCCAGCCGCAGTGATGGCCTGGCCGCCGCCATCCTGCGCGCCAGCGGCAATTACGCCGCCGAACCAGAAAAGCTGTGGGCTACCATTCTGATGGCTTCGCTGGTAGGAATGCTCTTTTTTGGTGCTGTCAGTTTAGTCGAAAGATGGGTACTGCGAGGGAAATGATAGACATTATTGACATTCACTTGATGTCGTGCAGAGACGCGGTGACGCAGAGAGGGAAAATACGCTACAACCCTGCGCCTCTACGCAAGAAATCTTGGGTCTTTCAGATTTTGTGGGGTTTGCCGTGAAACGTAAAACGTGACCAGAGAAATTTCACGTTTCACGTTTCACGTTTCATTGGTTGTCAACCCCTGAGTTCCCAAAGAACCGAAATTTTATTCCCAATAAACCATACGTTACAAAACACGTAACATCGTTTTACAAAAATACCTATGTCCGTCATCTCCGCCCAAAACGTCAATAAAATTTTTAACCCTGGCACTTCCAATGAGGTAGCTGCCCTGACCCAGATTAACCTGGATATTCAAGCGGGTGAGTTTGTGTCGCTGATTGGCCCATCGGGGTGTGGCAAATCTACCCTGTTGCGCCTGATTGCAGATTTGTTGCCGGTGAGCAGCGGCAACCTGACGGTGAATGGCAACAGCCCAGAAGCTGCCCGCCTAAACCGGCAATATGGGTTTGTTTTCCAGGCTGCCACCCTGTATGAATGGCGCACCATTGCCCAAAATGTGCAATTACCCCTGGAAATTATGGGGCATGAGGCCAACAAACGCCGGGAACGGACGCAAAAAATGTTGGAATTGGTGGAGTTAGGTAAATTTGCCGATCATTATCCCTGGCAACTGTCTGGTGGAATGCAGCAGCGGGCTTCTATTGCCCGTGCCCTGGCTTTTGAGCCACCGCTGCTGCTGATGGATGAGCCGTTTGGGGCGTTGGATGAGTTCACCCGTGACCGCATGAATATGGAGTTGTTGCGTATCTGGCAACAAACCAAAACGACGATTGTGTTTGTTACCCACAGCATTGCCGAGGCGGTTTTTCTTTCCAATCGGGTGGTGGTGATGTCAGCCCGGCCGGGGCGCATCAAGGACATTATTCCCATCAACCTGCCTCAGCCGCGTATTTTTGAAACCAGGGAGACGACAGAGTATTTTTCGGCCGTTACCCAGGTGCGCGAGAGCCTGCGGGATGCTTTTTTGACCCCAACTGAGTAGAACACGATGAGCCGTTTTCAAGAGCATTTCCGATACTACCTGCCCACAGTAGCTGTTGCTGTGGGGGTTTTGTTAATTTGGGAAACTGTGGTGCGGTTGTTTGGCATTCAGCAATTTCTCCTGCCCAAACCATCCAGCATCATCACCTCGCTGTTTGAAGAATGGAGCATCATCAGCCCGCGCATCTGGTTTACCACACGCGGGGCGTTGGGCGGGTTTCTCATTGGCAGTGGCTCTGGCATCTTAATGGCGTTGGTGACGGCCCGTTTTGCCGTTCTAAACGAGGCGATGATGCCTTTTGCCATTGCCGCCAATTCGGTGCCTATCATTGCCATGTCTCCCATTATGTTTAACTGGTTTGGCCCCACCAATCCACTCTCCTGGATGATGATTGTGGCGGTAATTGTCTTTTTTCCGGTGATGATTAACGTCACCAGGGGGTTAACGGAGGTACAACCAGCGGCGTTGGAGTTGATGCAATCATATGCGGCTTCTGACCTGAAAATCCTTTTTTCGCTACGTATTCCCAATGCGTTGCCCTTTTTGTTTAGTGCCCTGCGTGTAGCCAGCGTTCTGAGTATGATTGGCTCGATTGTGGCCGACTTTTTTGGGGCCGAGCGCACCACATTGGGCAAATATGTGACCCAGGAAGCGGCCGTTTTGCGCTTCGAGAACACCTGGGCAGCTATTTTGGTTGCCAGCCTGGTGGGTATTTTGTTTTACTTGCTGGTTATCTGGGCAGAGCGGTTGGTGACACCCTGGACGGCCGTTTCCGACTCCCACTGATAAACACCTTAGCAAAGGAGGTGATACCCTTCCCAACAACTGATTGACGACCCAGACATGCAACGTTTGGACATCTTTTGTATCTATTCAGGTGAAATTTGGGACACAGAGAAAGCAGTGAGTGACGCAATGAAGGGAGAGAAAGTCTTGATTTTTGCCTCTCTGCGACCCCCTGTGTTTTCTCTAAATGAGCGTCCAGAAATTAGTTCGTCGTCCAGACCGCTGAAGCGGTTACTACGAACAAAAACAGCAAGTTATTTTTAGACGCTCACCAAGAAACGCTGTGTTCCTGCATAACGATTAAATTTTTGGAGGAAAGAAATGAAACGCAAATGGATGATGTTATTGACTTTGTTGCTGATAGCTACGTTGAGCCTGGTAGCGTGTGGCGGTGGGGACACAGAAGAGGAACCTGCGGCCACCGAAGCCCCGGCAGAAACAGGCGGGGAAGAAGCCGAAGGGGAAACCACAGAACTCATTCCCGTTCGTTTGCAACTGCAATGGGTAGCCCAATCCCAATTTGCTGGTTATTACGCCGCTTTGAACGAAGGTTTTTACGAAGCTGAAGGGCTGGATGTGACCATTTTGGAAGGCGCGCCAGACATCGTGCCCCAACAGGTTTGTGTCAATGGCGGGGCCGAGTTTTGTATTGCCTGGGTGCCCAAGGTGTTGGAATCCCGCGAAGCAGGTGCCGACCTGGTAAATATCGGTCAGGTTTTCCAGCGTAGCGGCACATTGGAAGTCTCCTTTGTAGAAACAGGCATTACCTCCGTTGAAGACCTGGCGGGCAAACGAGTGGGGGTATGGGACTTTGGCAACGAACACGAAGTATTTGCTGCGCTGCGGGCCGCAGGTATTGACCCGGAGAATGCTGAGGATGTTACCATTGTTATTCAGCCCTTCGATATGTCCTTGTTGCTGCAAGGCGAAATTGATGCCGCCGAGGCGATGATTTACAACGAATATGCCCAGGTTTTGGAGCAGGTGAACCCGGCGACAGGGGAGTTGTATCAACCCGAAGATTTGAACGTCATCAACTTTAACGAAGTGGGCACTGCCATGTTGCAAGATGCCATCTGGTCAACTGGTGCATGGCTGGCCCAGGAAGGGAATGAGGATATTGCCATTAAGTTCCTGCGGGCTTCTTTTAAGGGTTGGATGTTCTGCCGCGACAGTTTTGATCCCTGTGTGCAACATGTTCTGGATGCTGGCCCCACGCTGGGCGAAGGGCATATGCGCTGGCAGTTGAACGAGGTCAATGCGCTCATCTGGCCTTCTCCTAATGGGGTTGGTGTGATGGATGAGGCTCTCTATACCCAAACGGTGCAGGTAGCTAAAGATGGTGGGGTTATCACCCAAGACCCGGCCGCCGAGGCGTATCGTACTGATCTGGCAACGGCCGCTTTAGAGGGTATTGAAGGCGACACCAAAGGGGAGAACTTCGCTAAGATTACGGTGGAAGTAACACCTGGCGGGGAGTAGGATCAGTAAACAGTGAGCAGTAGGCAGTAAACAGTGAATGGTGAACAGTGAACAGTGTTGACTGTTCACTGTTCACCGAGTGTTGCCATCCAACTCAGGCGACCGCTCTGGGGTTGGATGCGTTGGGCGGGGTATTGTTGGGGGAGGTGGGGGCCGTGCAGAACGGCCGTTAATGTGTCACGTTTATTTTTCCCTGTCAGCAAAAAGAGAATATGCCGGGCTTGATTAAAGACGAGTGGAGTCAGGCTGATACGTTGCGCCGGACGGCCGTCGTAATCGGCCGTTACAGCAATGATGGGTTGGGTCATTTCTTCATGGGAGATGGGGCCGGGGAACAGAGAAGCCGTGTGTCCATCGCTCCCCATGCCCAACAGCACCAGGTCGAAACGGGGCCAGGGTGCAGGAGCCGCAAAGTGTCCTAGTTGATGGGTATAATCCGCCACTGCCTCGGCCGGGCTGAGTTCTCCTTTGGCACGGTGAACCTGCTCTGGCGGAATGGAGACAGAGGGCAGCAGCAGTTGGTGAACCTGGTAATAGTTGCTACCTGGGGCATCGGGGGGTACCAGGCGTTCATCCCCCCAAAAAAGGTGGGTTTGTGCCCAGGGCATCTGGCTGGCATAGGGAGGGGCTGCCAGCAGCCGATACAAGGTTTCCGGGGTGCTGCCACCGGAGAGACAGAAAGAGAAACGGCCGTTTTTCTGCACTGCTTCTTGGGCCAATTGCACCACCTGTTCGGCCGCCGCATGGCTCAATTCCAACAGCGAAGGAAAGGTTTGTAAAACCACGTTCACCCTCCGATCACGGCCTGATAAGCTGCCCCTAACAACGCGGCTTTGGGATTGCGAATCACATGAATGGGCATTTTTGCCAGCAGTGAGCTAAAACGCCCTTTATTGGTGAAAGCGGTAAGGAAAGAGGGGGTTTGTAGATGGGACAGAATACGGGGCGGAATGCCTCCTCCCAGGTATACCCCACCGGTTGCCAACACCTTTAAGGCCATATTGCCTGCTTCATCTCCCAAAATTTCCACAAAGAGCCGCAAAACAGCACGACAAATGTCTGCCTTGTCAGCCATGCCGGTGTTCATAATGACGGGGGTCATGTCTTCGGCCGTTGCTAGTTCTTCCCGCAGCCAGGCAGGTTCCGGGTAACGGCCGGTATCGCGCAAAAAGTGGTACAGGTTCGGAATGCCCATCCCGGAACAAACCCGTTCATAACTCACATGTCCAAATCGGGCTTGCATGTAGGCCAGTAAATCTATCTGCTCCTGGGTTTTGGGGCCAAACGAGGTGTGCCCCCCTTCCGAGGGGTAGGCGTGGTAACGGCTGCCTGTCCACACGGCAAACCCTTCACCCAGCCCGGTGCCTGGTGCCACGACTACCATTGGCCCATGCGGAAAGGCTACCCCAGGGTTCAATGTGATGAGGTTTGTCGCGTCCAGGTGGGGAACGGCCGTTGCGATGGCTTGCAAATCGTTTAACAAATGGACACGGGGGATGTGAAAGGTATGGCTCAAAACGGCCGAATCAATCACCCAGGGTAAATTTGTGATGTGTGCCCGTTCCCCCACCACCGGCCCGGCCACTCCAAAACTAGCGGCCGTTATTTCCACCTCCTGGTCACGCAGAAACTCCGCCACAATGGTTTCCAAAGCATCATAATCCCCACTTGGAAACGCAACTTCCAAATAGGGTTGTTGAATAACGTCCGATTCAAATAAGGCCAATACCGTTTTTGTCCCGCCAATGTCACCCGCTAATAACATAATCCTCCTGCTGCGTATAACGTATCACCATGTCTGGAAACGGAATACGCAATACACCATAGATTATAACAAAAAAGAGGCTTTTTCAGCCTCTTTTATCGTTCCACCTTCACACCCCGCCAAAAAGCCACCCGGTCTGTAATCTGTTTCGCCGCCGTTTTGGGTGTGGGGTAATACCAGGCTGCATCCTGGTTCACACTGCCATTTACTTCAATGGTGTAATAACTGGCTTCCCCTTTCCAGGGGCAGGTGGTATGGGTTTGGCTTTCACGGAAATAGTCCCAATTGACGGAGTGACGTGGGAAATAATGATTCCCTTCTACCAAAACGGTATCCTTACTTTCTGCCAATACAACCCCATTCCAAATTGCTTTCACTGTCATCATTGCTCCTTATTTCATGGCAGTCGTCTGCCCTTTTTTTACCCGTCTGTGGTTAAAATGTTTAACAACGCTTCCAACTCCACCCGACAACCCGGACAATGCTCAATATGGTTTTGCACCAATGGCATCAGTGCCGCTGCTTCTTTCCGATCCAACATGATTTTTTCGGCATACTCATCCAACAAGGCATACGTTTCGTAACAAGAAAAACACCCTTCGGAAGTGTTGTCGAGTAAGTGCATTAACTTTTTTACAAACTCCTCATTGACGAGTAGTTGTTCGGGGGAAAGGGTGGTTGTGGTACTGTCCGATAACTCTGTGTATAGAGACATGTCAGCTTTTGCCGCCTATAGGTCTAGTCTTCAAAGGTTTGACGCATTTAGTCAGACGCTTCTTACATCCCCAGTTGAAACTGCTCTGTCATTCAAATATGGCAATCACATCGGATGGGGTTAATCCTTCGGCGGCCAGCCGATTTTTCAGGCGTAGGCGGGCATCGTGTAGTAGTTTGTAGAAGGCGTTGGGGTTCATGCCCATTTGTTGGGCTACCTGGGCGGGGGGGATTTCTTGAATAACGGCCGAAACCAATGCCTGCCGTTGTTTTTCCGTTAAATCTTCACTGATGAGCCGTTGTACCCGTTTAATCATCTCAGCTCGTTCCACCTGACTCTCAGGTTTTGGGGCTGGGTCTGCCACCAGTGTGGGGGTATACTCCCCTTCTTCGGTATCTACAATCCCTTCCAAAGAGCTATCTTGCCACCGTTTACGCCGCAACTCCGTCAAGGCCACCGATACAGCTATTTTGTGTGCCCAGGTGGTAAACAAACTTAACCCAGCGAACTTAGGCAGATTTTCCAAGATTTTTAACATCGCTTCCTGGGCAAAATCCTCAGCCAGAGCATCGAACTCCGGGGCGGAGGTATTCACCTGCCCCACCAGCCCGCGCCGCAAACCATAAACCAATACCTGACGCAAATCTATCAGGGCTGTTTCGCGCACCAGGCCATCTGCCTGCAAATCGTTTAGCCATTCTTCGTTCGTTCGTTTGGACACGCAAGATTCCTTGATGTGGTGATTGAATGGGACGCGGGTTTGGGCGAGTTGGGTGAATTTTCGCGGGTAAAAGCTGATGGATGTGGAAGTGTCACCCGTTTTTAGGATAGGGCGGTGGGTTTTTCCACATTGACGGCAAAACGGTACCCCGTTCCTCGCTCGGCCAAAATATAGGTGGGTTCATTGGGGTTGAGTTCGATTTTGCGGCGCAACCGGTGGACGTGGACGTGTAAACGGTCTTCTTGGGCATCTTGCATGGGCCAGATGCGGTTGAGCAAAAACTCGGTGGTGACAATTCGCCCAGCGTTTCGCACGAGAATATAAAGCAGTTTGGTTTCGGTGGGGGTTAATGAGACCGGGGTACCCTCGACAATGGCTTCCCGGTTGGGGAAGTTGACCATCAGGCGGTGGTCAATGCGGGTGGTGGAGTCGAGGGTGTAGCTGTAATCGCCCATACGCCGCAAGACCCGTTTGACCCGTGCAACCAGTTCGATGGGGTTAAACGGTTTGATGATGTAATCCTCGGCAAACTCTTCTAATCCTTTGATGATGGTTTCTTCGGTATTAACGGCCGTTAACATGATAATTGGCATATCGCTAAACTCACGAACAGCGCGGCAAAACTCAAAACCACTCATCACCGGCATGTGCAGGTCAACAATTGCCAGATGGG
This sequence comes from uncultured Ardenticatenaceae bacterium, assembly GCA_964585465.1. Classification (GTDB taxonomy): domain Bacteria; phylum Chloroflexota; class Anaerolineae; order Promineifilales; family Promineifilaceae; genus CAZPEJ01. Next base: position 2,603 of record CAZPEJ010000067.1, on the reverse strand, counting down.
GGATGCCATGCCGGTTAATTAACTTGAGTGCATCTTTGCCAGAAACGGCCGTCATCACCTGATACCCCGCCTGTTCCAGGGTATGTTGCACAATCCGTAATTGGAATGAATTATCGTCAACAGCCAAAATGCGTTGCTGGGTTTCCGATCCCGCCTCTAGCATGGGTTGGGCCTCCGTTTGTCATAGTCTCATCCACCACAATGCCGCCAAGTATACCCCATTCACCAGCTAAACGGAAGTCTGGCAAAAGGCTGATCATTGGAGGTTTAGAGATGAAAAACTCGCCAACCCTCAATTTCTGAGGCACCCCCCTTTACATTTCACATTTCACGTCTCACGTTTTTACACCTGTCACCCCAATTTCCCAACTTCTTTCACTCATCTTCTACTTATCTTTTGCCCTCCCCGTAAGCATGTGTTATAAATGAGATAGATTTCACAATCTCCCTTGTGGAAGAATGAAGGAGAACCCTACATGCAGAGTGATTGGCAATTTATCGCAATCTTTGCGTTGATGGCCCCTATCTTGCCTGTTGCCCCTATGATTGTGCAACGGCTCATTGGGCCATACCGGCCGAACCCCATTAAACAACAAACATATGAATGCGGTATTGAGACAGTGGGGGACAGTTGGGTACAATTCAAAGCCCAGTATTACATTTACGCCCTGGTGTTTGTCATTTTTGATATAGAGGCTGTTTTCCTCTTTCCCATTGCCGCCGCCTACGGCCAGCTCGACCTGTTTGCAGTGGGGTCAGCCCTGCTGTTCATCTTCTTGCTGGCAGATGGCCTGGTTTATGTGTGGAATAGAGGTGCCCTGGAATGGGTTTAATCTTCAGCTTTCGGCAGGCTGCGCCCTGAATGGGTGTCTGCTGTGAAAGGCTGTCCAGGTTGGTAGGAACGGCTTAAGCCACCCACTGAAATGGGAATTACCAGCCTTGTAAACATGTGGAGCAATTTATGGATCCAATTAAGCTGTTAAAAAGCATGATAGACCTGACGATTTTTGATTACCTGCGCCAGCTGTGGGGGGATGCCCTCTGGGTAGAAATCGTTCTGGATATGATCGGCATTCTGGTTTTGGCAACCGTCGCTATGCTATCGGTTATTTTTTGGGGTTGGTTGGAGCGCAAAGTGGTGGCCCGGATGCAAGACCGCATTGGCCCCAATCGGGTCGGCGGCCGTTTTGGGCAGCTACAGATGATTGCCGATGTGGTGAAAATGATAACCAAAGAGTTTATTGTGCCGGCCGGGGCGGATTTACCTGCTTATCTGGCGGCCCCGGTGGTAAAGGTTAGCACAGTTTTGATGCTCTTTGCGGTTATGCCCCTGGCCCCTGGAATTATCGGGGTAGACCTGAATGTGGGGTTGTTTTAGGTGATGGCCATCAGTTCTGTGACCATTGTTGCCTATTTGCTGGCGGGTTGGGGGTCGAATAACAAATACGCCTTGTTGGGGGCTTTCCGGGCGGTGGCTCAATTGGTCAGCTACGAAGTGCCCATGATTTTGTCCCTCTTAATTCCGGCCATTCTGGCTCGTTCGCTCTCGATGGTGTCGTTGGTGGAAGCCCAATCTATTCCCTTTTTCTTTATGGTACCACTGGCGGGTATTGTCTTTTTTATCTCCTCGCTGGCGGAAACAGGTCGTACCCCATTTGACCTGTTGGAAGCAGAATCGGAGATTATTGCTGGTTATCACACGGAGTATTCGGGTATGAATTTGGGGCTGTTTCTGGCGGGTGAATATGTCAGCACCATTTTTATGTCTTCCCTGTTTGTGACGGCTTATTGGGGTGGTTATCGGTTCTTTGGCCTGGAGAATTTGGTTTTGGGCGATGTGGCTATTGGACGGCCGTTAGGCATCGTCATTCTGTTCTCAAAGGTGTTTATCGTCTTCTTTGTCTTTATGTGGATTCGTGCCACGCTGCCCCGCTTCCGTGTAGACCAATTGTTAAACTTTAACTGGAAGTTTATGGTACCGTTGGGGTTGGTTTTGCTGTTTACGGCCGTTATCGTAGACAAATTAGCCCCGGCCGATGCCCCCTTGTTGACCCGTGCGGCTCTGCACCTCACTAGCAACCTGGTCATTGGGTTTGCCACCCTGGAGATTTTGCGGCGACGGGCGCGACAACGACGCATGGAAGTGGAAGGCACAACCCACGAAGATCACGACCACCATGATGCCCATGACTCCCATGAACAGGATGCACATGGTCACGAGGCACACGCCCACCCCGCACCAGCCCATTGAGACACAAACCGGTATAAAAGGATTAAACGATGGCTCTTGAAACAATCATTTTCATCATAGTCAGTGCAGTTACCTTGATAGCAGCCTGGGCGGTTGTTACCAGCCGTAACCTGTTTCATTCGGCTCTGGCTTTGATGGGGTCTTTTTTGGGTGTCGCGGCGTTATATGTGACGCTAGACGCTGGTTTTTTGGCGGCAGCCCAGTTGATGGTTTACATTGGGGCTATTTCTATCCTGGTGATTTTTGCCATCATGATGACCCGCCGCTTGATGCAGACCACCGAAACCCCATTTAACTCACAGAACGTCTTTTCGGTGGTAACGGCCGTTATCACCTTTGCCGTTCTCCTCTT
>CAZPEJ010000066.1:0-13776 GCA_964585465.1 uncultured Ardenticatenaceae bacterium | reverse complement strand
TCTCTGGTCACGTTTTACGTTTCACGTTTCATTGGTTGTCAATCCCCTGAGTTCCCAAGGAACCTGTTTATTTTATAACCATGAAGATAAGGAAAACACACATGACAATTGGTGGGGTCGAGTTTGACCTGAAATTGACGTTGATTATCATTTTAAGCACCGTCATCCCGATGATAGATTATTATCAACATCGCCTGTTTGCCACAAAGGCGTATGACCGTTTTGTTTTTTACTTTGTGGTGCCAATGTTGATTATCCTATGGTTATTCCGCGAATCACCTGGTGAGTATGGGTTTAAGATCGGCAACTGGAAGGTGGGGTTGGCCTGGACATTGGCGGCGGCGGCGGTGATGGCAATGATTTTGTGGTATGTGGCTCGCACCCCTGGAATGCAGCAGTATTACAATGCCCGCGCGCCGCGGGAGGTGTGGCGGCTGGTCTGGCTAAACGGGGTGGAGTTATTTGCCTGGGAGTTTATCTGGCGCGGGTTTGTGCTGTTTGGGCTGGCAAAAGTGCTAGGGCCAGGGCCAGCTATCTTTCTACAAGCGGTGCCGTTTGCATTCATGCACTTGGGTAAACCGGAAGTGGAAACGTTAAGCACGATTTTTGGCGGGGCGGGGTTTGGTTTTGTGGCCTGGCAAACAGACTCTTTTTTGTACCCCTGGTTGATTCACTGGTTTATTGCCACGTTTACGACGTTGATTGCTAGTGGCAGGTTGTAAGGGGCACTGCGTAAACACAAGACGTAAACGTTTTGTTTTGCCTTTCAAGATAAAATGAACATGGTGCCAAAACGGCCGGTTTTGCCTTTTTCGGCCCGGTGGGAGAAGAACAGGTCGGTGTGGCAGGCGGTACACAGGTTAGAAAGTTCAATGTGCCGTACTCCGGCGCGTTCCAGGTTGTGTCGGTTGGCGGCTGGGAGATCGAAGTGGGAGTGGTGGGGGTTGGGGGAAGGGAGCAAGAACGTTTCAGGGTGGTCAAAGGCGGATTGAACGGCCGTTATCACCACATCCCCCACTTCATAACAGCAAGCACCAATACATGGGCCAACGGCGGCTATCAGATCGGCTGGATTAGAGGCGAACTCTTGCACCATCTTCTGCACCAAACCCCCCGGTAAATCCTTGACTGCCCCTTGCCAGCCCGCGTGCCCCAAGCCAATGGCCCGATGAACAGGATCGTAGAGAAAAATGGGGGTGCAGTCGGCAAAGTTCATGGTTAGAGCGCAACCCGGCTGATTGGTGACAATACCATCCACCTTTTCTACCCAGTTGCCATTATCCTGGCTGGTGACACGAGCCACATCCCGGCCGTGTACCAGATAAGCATGAACCACTGTGTCGCTGGAACGGCCGTAAAGCCCATACGCCTTGCGCCGATTTTTATACACATGGGTCTGGTTGTCCGGCACCGACACACTCAGGTTTAAGGAGTGGAAAGGGGTCTGGCTGAAACCGTTTTGCCGTGTCAATACAGCGTGTTGGATTCGGCCGTTTTCCGGCAAACTTTCAAAACGAAAAAGTGATAAATCTTGTTGGGTATACTGTTTCAATGGTAACTTTTCTGGGTTTGCTATGCCCACAAAGGGCATAAACTAACATTTTCATTGAGATTGGAGATTAGAGATTGGCCAATCTCCAATCTCAAACCTTTCAGTTGCGACTTTTCTGGCAAACTGTTAGTTTTAACTCTTTACAAAACCATAATCGCCACCAGGGCAGCAATGACCAGCAGTAGGAAGAAGATAACGGCCGCTGCCACCATTACCAGGTTGTTGCTGGAGGAGTCGGTGATGGTAACGTGGGGAGTGTCGGGTTGGGAGGAGGGGGGGGAAACGGCCGTTTGCCAGTTGGTGGGGGTTGATTGGGCAGTTGCACCCCCCGGCAAAAAACTCGCCAACACATCGGGCACACCATCCTGATTTTTATCCACCTCTGCCATTTTGGCCTCGTATCGGCTACGCACATCTGGCGGCAGATCCGCCACATTGTGATACACCTGACCATCCACCACAATCATCTGTGTCGCCGCCACAGTCATCGGCATTTGTACCGCCTCACCAGCGTTTCCCTGCTGAAACATATCAGGAATGCCGTCCTGGTTTTTATCAGCAAACATGCCCATCATCTGTTCATACATCTGCCGAACATCGGCTGGCATATCTTCTACGCGGTTATATTCCTGACCGTTAAAAAGAATTTTTTGGTTCATGTGATTATTTCCTAGACGTATTGCCTATTCTGGTTACGCAATATTCCCATCACCCCGTATTTTTTAGCCCGGCGGCAATCCCGTTAATGGTAGCAAAGATGGCGTGGAGCAGTTGTTGAGCGGTGGGGCTTTTGTCTTCTCCCAACAGGCGCAGGCGGCGCAACAAATTCACTTGAATAAAGTTCAGCGGGTCTACATAGGGGTTGCGTCGCCGAATACTGTTTTGCAGTACCGGCTCATTGTCCAATAACTCACGCTGGTTTGTCACCAGCAAAATGGTGTGGCGGGTTTCGTTAAAAGCGGCCTGAATAATGCCAAAAATGTGTTCCCGCACCGCCTCATCCTCCACCAATCCGGCATAGAGCCGGGCGATCCCCATATCGGCCTTAGCCAAAGCCATTTGGGCGTTGTCCAGGGTGGTGCGGAAAAAGGGCCATTGCTGGTACATTTCCTGCAACTGCTGTAGCCGGGCCTGATCCCGGTTGTGATAAGCCGAAAGGGCTGCCCCCACCCCATACCAGCCCGGTAAAACCTGGCGGCTTTGCATCCAGCTAAACCCCCAGGGAATGGCCCGCAAACTGGCAAAGGTGGCTTTGCCTCCGGCGCGGCGGGAGGGGCGGCTGCCAATTCGCATCTGGCTGATTTCGTGGATGGGGGTGGATTGTTGCCAGTAGTCGAGTAGGGCAGGAGTTTCGTAAATGAGTTGACGGTAAGCGGTGTAGGCGGTTTTGGATAGTTCATCCATGATGTGCCGCCACCCGGCCGGGGGTGGTTTGTGGGGTTGGTGATGTTCGGGGAGGCTGGAGAGCAGCACGGCGTGAACAACTTGCTCCAGATGGCGGCGGGCAATGGCCGGGTGACCGTAGCGGTCATCTATCACTTCGCCCTGTTCGGTGATGCGAATACGGCCGTTTACCGATCCCGGTGGTTGGGCCAAAATTGCCCGATTGGCCGGGCCACCACCCCGCGCAATTGTGCCCCCGCGCCCATGAAACAGCATCATCTCCACTTTGTGCTGACGGCATGTTGCTGCCAATGCCTCCTGCGCCTGGTACAGTTCCCAGTTGGCAGCCAGATAACCAGCATCTTTATTGCTGTCAGAGTAACCTATCATGATGGTTTGTTGCCACTGGTGCCGTTCCAGGTGGGCGCGATAGGGTTGGTTATTAAAGAGAGCCGCCATGATAACAGGGGCCGCTCGCAAATCTTCGCGGGTTTCAAAGAGCGGGGCAACGGCCAACCCTTCGGGTTTGTCGGGGTGCAGGCAGAGACCAAACCACCGCCCCAATAACAACACGGCCAGCAAATCTTCTGCGCCGTGTGTCATGCTGACAATGTAGGGGCCAATCAACTCCTGGCCGTAATAGGTGATAGCCCGGTGCAGGGTTTGGAACAGGGTGATGGTTTCGTTGGTTTCCGGCGATAGTTGTGGCAACTGGCTCAGGTCGGGGATGGGTGTTTGTAGCAGGTGGGTGAGAACGGCCGTTTTCCCTGCGCCGTCTAGTTGGGCAAAGTGGTCGTGCAGGTGTAGCAGGCGGAATAGTTCATCTAAAACGGCCGTGTTGTAATCACTGTACTGGCGAATATCGAGCCGGGCCGCATGGAGGCCAAATACCTGGGCCTGGTAACGCAGGTAAGAAAGGTCTGCAATGGCAATGTCCTGGAGTTTGTTTTGCCGCAAGGTGTCATCCATCAGGTCTAACGGCCGTAATAAATCGCTCAAGTGCCGCCGTTGTTTAGGTGGATCAGCCAGCCCCTTGAGCCGATCCTTCATTTTGTCATCGGTTGAGGCATCTTCCAAATCGGCCGCCAGAATCGCAGCCAGATGGCGGTATGGTTCGTGGGGGTAACGGTTTTGCAGCAAAACTACCCGCCCCGATTCCGATTGTGCCACTTTTAACGCTTCTAATAAGGCAAGGCTGACGGTAGTCAACTGGTCAGATACGCTTAGGGAGCGATCCAGCAGGCGGGCGGCCTGGTGGTGTTGAGTCACAGCCAATCCCCGATGTAGCCGCAATGTTTCGGCGGTAATATCGGCCGTTACATTGGGGTTGCCGTCTCGGTCGCCACCAATCCAGGAGCCAAAGGTGAGAAACCGGGGCGGGGCGGCCAGCATGGGGTAATGCTCTTGCAAAGCGTCGGTCATGGCCTGGTAAATTTCTGGTAACACCTGCCAAAGCGTGGCATCGAAGTAGTACAACCCTGTTTTTACTTCGTCGGTGACGGTGGGTTGCAGGGTACGGCTGTGGTCTGTGACCCAGAAGGCGGTAATTTCGGCGGTGATGTGGCTGAGAATATCTTGCCGTTCGGCCGGTAGCAGGTCGCGCAGTTGTAAATCGGTGAGGGCCTGGGCAATGCGGCGCAGTTTGGAGAGGATGGTGCGCCGTTTGGCCTGGGTGGGATGGGCGGTGAAGACGAGTTCGATGTGTAACTTTTGCAGCAAGGCGACCATCTCAAACTCGTCCAAACCATATTGCCGCAGGGTGGCGATGGCCGCCGGTATGGATTCTTCCAGGGGGAGTGGGTGGGCTTTGCGCTCCCGCTCGCGCAGCCGCCAGACGCGGTGTTGCTCCTCAGCCAGGTTGACCAGTTCAAAATAGATGGCGAAGCTGCGGGCGACAAATTCTCGTTCGTCGGGGTTCATGTCCAGGACAACCTGGGTTAATCGGTCGTCAATGGTGGGGTCGTAATCCAGGCGGCGGGCTTTTGCCAGGGCACGAATCACTTCCACCCGTTCGTACACTTTGACTCCTGCCTGGCGGCGAATAACTTTGCCCAAAATATCACCCAACAGGTGAATGTTTTGACTGAGAAGGTCTGAGGTCATGGTTTTGGGTATAGGGCGAGGGAGGGGTGTAACCTGCGGTACCGTTCCAGGTGGTAGAAGGCGGTGACAACGAGGGAGTGGCGAATACGGCCGTTATTGATCATGTCTTCTACGTCTGCCAGGGGGATTTCCTCCACTGCAATATCTTCAGAGGCATCAAATTGGGTTTCCTGGGTTTTGCGCGCTCCCAACGCCAGAAAGGTGTAACAACGATTATTGAGGAAGGCCGGGTTTGGGTCTACCGTGCCAATGTGGATGATCTCATCTACTTCGTAACCTGTTTCTTCCAGCAGTTCACGGCGGGCTGTTTCGGCCGGGGAAGGGTCGCTGGCATCCACCAGGCCGCCGGGGATTTCCAGGGTGACTTCTGCGGTGCCGTGCCGAAATTGATGAATAAATACTACATTCCCTTCGGCCGTCAGGGGAATGACATTGATCCAATCATCGGATTCTACCACAAAAAAGTGGTGTTCGTTGCCGGTGCGCGGAGAAATACGGCCGTCCTGACGCATCTTAAAAATCCGAAAATCGCCAATCACTTTGCTACTTGTTTTCTGCCATGTTTTAACCATAAGAATCCTGTAACCTCACCATTCGGGATGATAATCTTGATTCTTGTTGTTGCCAAGCTATACTCTGGGTGAATTGTAACGATTCGGAGAGGCTATGGCATTACAAACTTATCAAGGAGGTTGTGAACGGAATGGCAGATAACTTATGGTTCTTACGCCAAAAACGGAATATGAAGGTAGGTGACCTGTCTTCTAAATCAGGGGTACCTGCCAAACTGATTGAAGCTTATGAAAAGGGGGAGCCGATTAAGATGGCGGATTTGCCCCGGCTGGCCCGTGCTTTGTATGTGGACCCGGCCCAAATCAAGGTGCAATCTGACCCTAAAGGGGCACCACCCCAAGTGGTGGAACGGCCGAAACCACCCACACCCCCACCTGCGGCTAAAACTCAGGGAGAAAAACCGACTGCAACAGAAAAACCGGCTGCGCCAAAGGCTGCTGCCAAAAAGAAAAAAGGGCCGCACCCTCACTCACCCGCCCGACCAACCCAAATTACCCATCTGTTGCAACTGGCACAAAAACTGGGAGAAGATGAGGCAGCCGTTACAACGGCCGTTGGCAAACCCTTAACTGAACTCACAGTGGCAGAAGTGCGGGAAAGGCTGCTGTATTACACCCAAACCATTCAGACCCGCAAAGCCAATGGTGAGTTACCCGATTCTGGAAATAAAGATAAGGGGGCACTAAACTATAAACGGGCTTATTTACCGGAAGGTGTGGACAGGTTTGAACTGGTTTATTTAACGGCACGGCAGCAAAAAGGGGAGATGGTGACATTTAAGTTCATCTCTGGCGAGGTGTTAAACGGCCGTGTTATTGGGTTCTCCCCTTACAATATCACGGTTGAGCAGGACGACGGGCAACAAATTACCATCCAAAAGTTAGCCCTGGCTTATTACACTGTCACCCCACAGGAGGCAACCTCATGAGTTTGTCTGACCATTTGCGCTATTTGCGGGCTTTAGCGGGTGGGGTGAATTTACGCACAATTGCGGAGGACATCCACGAGGAAAAACCGATTGGGTTGCGGGAGGCGGAGCAACGATACCGCCCCATTCCAAATGCAGCTTTAATTGAAAAACTGGCGGCTTATTACGGCCGTCCAGTGGAAGAGTTCCACTGGCACAATCAACGCGCCCGTCGTTTTCTGACCATTTATCTGCTCGATGCCAAAAGAAACAAACAAAATGTCCAGTTGCAGTTGCGTCATGGTGAAACATTAACTGGACAGGTGGAGTGGGTTGATTTGGGGGCGATTGGGTTACAGATGGAAAACGGCCGTTTACTCTGCATACAACGTCATGCGGTGGTGGATTGGCCGGGGGCCGGGGAAAAGTAAGGGGGTTTATTGGAAATAAAGGTTTTCGCGCAGAGGCGCGGAGGGTTTTCCTTCTCAGCGTCTCTGCGCGACATAAAGTTAATCCCCATTAACCGTCTATCATCAATTATTCAAAGCCAACGGCAAATAGGTGTGTTGCAAAAGCGGCCGTAACAAAAACAGCCCCCCTTCTCGATTATTCACCGCCACAACACCACTCTCAAAATAAACATAAGCTGTCCAGGCCCCCAAAGTATGATCAGCATTATTATTTAGGGGATACGTGTCGAAAAATGCAACTTGATGCGGGTTATCTATCTGACTAATGTTCAAAATCCGCAAACCTGCCCGCAAATTACCAATGTACGCATACTCCCCTTTCACCCACACGTTATGGTCGCTGCCCGTTGTTGGGCCAGTGTAAATAACGGCCGGTGTACGCTCGGCAATATCCAAATCACTCATATCCCAGATAAAAATACGCGTATTTAACCCGTGATGATGTTCATCCATCATATCGGCAGAAAGAATGTAATGATGGTCTTCCGTAAACCAGGCGTGGTGCGCCCGCTCCGCATTGGTGTAATTTAAGTCCGACAGATGGGTGGTCATGGTCAACGTTTTGGTGGTCATATCCCCCACTACCAGGCGGTCGTCGCTGCTGATGACACAAATCTCATGCCCCTGGTAATCCAAATCTGGCCCGTGATACACCACACAATGGGTATCTGAAGCCGCCCCGTCATCCTCATAACAGCCAGTATAGGTGGGGGTAAGAGGTTGTTGCAGGTTAAAAACCATCGCTCCGCCACATTCGTTATTTCGCACAATATAGGCGTACCCTGTTTCTTCATGAATAAAAATGTTGTGTCCGTTGGTAAAATCACTATTGTAGGCTGTTTCGGTAAAGGTAATGGGGGTAGTGATGCCCCGCAAAGTGGTTAAATCAAATACCTGCAACCCCTGGGTGCTGGTGGGGGAAACGGGTTGGTCGCCCACAATAAAGGCGTAGTTGTTGTACACCTTCATATCGCGGTACAGGGTGTTAACTCCGTCATGGGTGGGTAGTTTGCCCAGGTACACGGGGGTCGTTGGGTTGCTAATGTCCACAAAAGCAGTACCGTCCTGGTACCCCATCAACACATACTCTTTACCGGTTTCGGGGTCTGTCCACCCCCACAGATTACCAGCCAGCATGGTATCGGCCGTTTCCATCTCCGCATTACTCATATACGCAACCAGGTTAATATCCTGGCAAGGGTAACTGCTCGCCAGCCCATTCGCACAGGGGATTTCTCCCCCACCCGTCTGGCTGGCATAGGAAAGGGTGGCATTGCCCCATGCTAACAACAGGAAGATAATCATAAACATCAAAATAAATAGGGGAATTTTTTTCATCATTTGTCTCCTTGAAGTAGCTGTTAGCGGTCAGCTATCAGCTTCTAGCGGTTGATATAACAGCCCTGGATTTTAACATAGGGTGGGTAAATGCCGTCAGGCGTGATGATTCTTCTGGTATGTTTTAATAATTGGCAGCAACGGCCGTTAAACTCTCAAAGAAGGTTAACATGAAATTTCGTTTTTTATGGATTGTGATCATTGTCAGTGTAGGGTTAATGGCGGTGGTGGGGGCAACGGCCGTTTTAGCCACCCCCTTCACCTCTTCACCAGCCCCGCTCTCACCGGCTCCTTTTGTACAAAACGTGGGGCAATTTGAATCGGCAGTTTTATACCAGTTACGAGATTCCCAGGCCATCTACTGGTTTACCACCAACACCATCTGGGTTTCCCGGCTGAACCCGGCCCCAGACCAGGAACCTGTTCAGCGTTGGGACATTCCCGCAGCCAACCCCGGTACACAAATCGTCCCCTTCGGCCGTTTGTCAAATGTGGTTTCGTTTTATGGTGCCAACGGAGCCTACCCGGCCGTCCCTGTTTGGCAAGGCATTCGTTATGTCAATTTGACAGATAGCCCCAACCTGGAACTATGGGTGGAAAACGGCCGTTTGGAAAGTAGTTATCAGCAGTCAGCAGTCAGCTATCAGCAGTCAGCAGTCAGCAGTCAGCTATCAGCAGTCAGCTATCAGCAGTCAGCCTCGCCCCTCGCTCCTCGCCCCTCGCTCCTCGCTCCCCTCGCCCCTCACTCCTCCACCCTCCCCTACAGCACCCTTCTCGGCGGCACATTTCCTGATGAAGGAGAAGATATTGCCACCGATGCGGCCGGGTATGCCTACATAACCGGCAAAACCCAATCTCCCAGCTTCCCCACCAGCACCATCACCCTGCCCAGCGCACACGGCATAGACGTATACATTGCCCGTTTCACCCCAGATGGCACGGCAGCCGACTACATCGTCTGGATCAACGCCACTAATGCCCTGTATGAAGATTACGGATACGCCCTGGACATCAACGACCAGGGAGAAGCCTATGTCACAGGCGAAACCCGTTCACCCGAATTTTGCCTCTTTTTTGGCATTTTGCCCGGTTACGACACCAGCTACAACGAAAATAGTGACGCGTTTGTCCTCAAAGTTTCCGCCGATGGCAGCCAGATTGAGTATTGCACCTTCTTGGGCGGCAGTGATTGGGATGTCGGCCGGGCCATTGCCGCCGATGCCCAGGGCAATGCCTACATCACTGGTGGCTCCTGGTCAACCGACCTGCCCACCACCCCCGATGCCTTTAACACCGACTCCAACGGGGAACGGGATAGTTATTTGATGAAATTAGACCCCACCGGCACTCAACTGTTGTACGCTACCTACCTGGGCGGGGCAGCCCAGGAAGAAATACGGGACATTGGCCTGGATGAAAACGGCCGAATCCACCTCACCGGCTGGACAAACTCGGCCAACCTGCCCACCACCCCCAACGCCTATGAACCCAACTATCAAGGCAACTTCGACGCATTTCTGTTCACGTTGAATCCGGCCGGGCAACCCGATTATGCCACCTACCTGGGTGGCAGCAGCGAAGACCGCGCCATGAGCCTGGTCGTTTCCGGCAACCAAACCCTGTTTTTGCAAGGGTTCACCACCTCCAGTGACTTCTACACCACCCCGGCCGCCTACGACACCAGTTACAACGGCAACTATGACACCTTTTTGCTGCAACTCCAGCCCAACAACCAGCAACTACTCTACGCCACCTACCTGGGTGGTGGTGGGGATGACCTGGGGTATGGTCTGGACGTAGATGAAACAGGGGTAGCTTATTTGACGGGTCAAACCAATTCGGCCGATTTTCCTACCACCCCCAACGCCTATGCCACCTCCCTCGCCGGTGGGGCAGACGCTTTTATTGCCCAGTTGAACGCAGCAGGAAACAGCCTGATGTATAGCACCTATCTGGGAGGCAACGATACTGACCGCAGCAACGCCATCAGCAGCGACGGCGGGTGCCATGTGTTTGTCACAGGCACCACCGTCTCCTCCGACTTCCCCACCACCCCCAACGCCTACGACACCACCCCCAACGGCGATTACGACGCTTTTGTGAGCAAACTTTCGCTCATCGGAAGCGACCAATTACAAGCCTGTTTCGCCGCTGCCCCACTTACCGGGCCAGCCCCCTTGTCTGTCACCTTTACCAACAGTTCTGTGGGGGGGTATCAGTTCATTGAGTGGGATTTTGGCGATGGGTTCACCAGCACCCTCACCAACCCGGTACATCTCTACACCACCCCAGGCAACTACACCGTCACGTTAACCATCAGCAACACTACAACAACCGACAGCGAGGTAAAAATGGGTTACATAACGGCCGTTTCCACCCAAAAACTCTATTTGCCTGTAGTAATGAATCTGCCATAATCGTAATCCAAACATACAATACACAATCCGTTACCCTATGAAACCCTTTCTCAAATGGGCAGGCAGCAAATATCGCCTGGTAGACCGCATTCAATCTGTTTTACCTCCTGGCAAGCGACTCATTGAACCATTTGCTGGTTCGGCAGCCCTGTTCCTCAACACCAGCTACCCGACCTATTTGCTTTCCGACACCAACGCTGACCTGATTCACCTCTACCAACGGCTACAACAAGAAGGAGAACCGTTTATCACCGATTGCCACGCCTTGTTCACCCCCGAACACAACAACGCCGAAACCTATTACACCTTTCGCACCGAATTTAACCAAACGGCCGATCTCCGCCGCAAAGCCGCCCTCTTTCTCTACCTCAACCGGCACTGCTACAACGGCTTGTGTCGTTACAACCTCCAGGGTGAGTTTAATGTGCCGTTTGGCCGCTACAAACGGCCGTATTTCCCCACTGCCGAGTTACTAAACTTTCACCACCGGGCACAAACCGCCACCTTTTGCCACGCCGACTTTGCCCAAGTGATGCACCAGGCCCAACCAGGGGATGTGGTGTATTGTGACCCCCCTTATGTCCCCCTTTCCGCCACCGCCAGTTTCACCAGTTACAGCCCCCATCACTTTGGCCCCCAGGAACACCAGCGATTGGCAGAAACGGCCGAAACCCTGGCCCAACGCGGTATCCCCGTCCTCATCTCCAACCACAGCACCCCCTTCACCCATCGCGTTTACGCCCGCGCCCACTGCACCACCTTCGACGTGCGCCGCTACATCAGCTGCAACGGCTCCTCCCGCCACAAAGTCACCGAACTCCTGGCCCTCTTTGAAAACAAATCGGGCGATTAAAATCGCGGCAACCGGCAACGGATATTGCCTGCAAAGTCCACCTGCGTGGACTGAGAAAAGAATTTTACGGTCTATCTCCAGTCGGCGCAGGCCGACTTTGCAACCGTTGGTGCAGTTTTAACTGCCGTCTGGCTGTCGGGGCGATTAAAATCGCGGCAACCGACAACAGATGTTGCCTGCAAAGTCCACCTGCGTGGACTGGGAAAAGAATTTTTTGCCTATTCCCAGTCGGCGCAGGCCGGCTTTGCAACCGTAGGTGCAGTTTTAACTGCCGTCATTCGATCCGTGTCATCCGCATTCCATTTATTACCAGACCATCGCATGTCTGCCGAAAAATCGTTAAACTTATGCCCCTATGAAGCATACAAAATGGATTTGGGTCGTTATTTTGTTCATCCTGGTCAACCAACCAACGGCCGTTCGTTCGGCCCCCGCCGCCGCAGTCGTAGATTGGCGATTTGGGGTCATTGAAAGTTACGACAACCCCGCCCAGGCAGACGCGCTGGGTGTAGGCTGGACACGAGTTCGTTTTCAATGGGCCGAAGTGCAGGCCGGTGGCCCTGGCACCTGGACACCCCGCGTCAGCGATGCCCAGATTAACGGCGAAATTGCCGCCGGGCGGGCAGTGGTTGGGCTGTTAATTGGCATCCCCGACTGGGCGCGAGATGCCAACCGGCTGCCAACCGGCCTCTCCCTACCCTACGACGACCCCAATAACACCTGGGCTAACTTTGTGCGCGAGGCAGTGGGGCGGTATAACGGCCGTATTTCCCACTGGATTATCTGGAACGAACCCGACATTGCCGACGTTTCAGCCCCCGGTCACACCTGGGATGGCACCATCCCAGACTTCATTCAACTACAACGTGTCGCTTACCTGGTTGCCAAACAAACCAACCCCAACGCCACCATTCACCTGCCCGCCATTACCTACTTTTGGGATCCCGGCTACATTTACAACTTCTTTGATGCCCTGGTAGCCGACCCGGCCGCCGCCCAACACAACTACTACTTCGATGTCATGACCGCCCACCTCTACTTCCAGCCCAACACCATCTACGACATCATCCAAACCTTCTACGGAGCCATGATCAGCCGGGGCATCCCCTGGAAACCCCTCTGGCTGGTAGAAACCAACGCCCCTCCCATTGACGACCCCTCCTGGCCGGTACCCAACTGGACACTTTCTGTCACCGAGGATGAGCAGGCGGCCTTTGTTCCCCAGGCTTTGGCTTCTGCGCTGGCGGCCGGGGCCGAACGCATCGCCATTTTTAAGTTGCAAGATGTTCCAGACGACCGCGCCGCCAACCCCGAACCGTTTGGCCTGGTTCGGCTGGATGGCAGCCGTCGCCCGGCCTACTTCACCTACCAGGTCGCCATTCGATACCTGGCCGGGATGCAAGGGATTCAGCGTGAACGGTGGAACGAGGTGGGGCAGATTCGCCTTAACCAGGGCAACACCACCACGACTGTGTTATTTTCCCGCCTGCCCGCCCCGCAACAAGCCCAGGTAACGGCCGTTTCCAACACCGCCCTGTTGGTTAACATGTGGGGGGAACAGCGCACTATCACCGCCCAGGATGGTAAATTTGTGGTAGACCTGCCAGGAGCTTTGTGTACTCAGCCCATTGGCGATTATTGCATGATTGGTGGCACAGTGTATTACCTGGTGCAAAACAACGATGGCAGCCTGCCCAATGCCCCGGCCCTGCCCGCCGCCCCGGCCAATACCACTACCACCACCACCACCGCCACCCCAACCACCCCTGCCCCCACCCCCACCCGCATCCCCACCGCCACCCGCACCGCCACTCCCACCCCAACCATTACCCCAACCACCACTCCCACCGTGACCACTACCCCCACTCACCCACCCACCCTTGCCCCGCCCACACTCACAGCCACACGGGAAATAACGGCCGTTCCCCCAACCCCACCCGTCCTGCAAACGGCCGAATCCCCCAGCACCCTTTCCTACTGGTTCATCGCCACCGGGCTTCTCCTGGGGGCAGCCCTCTGGGCCTGGTCGCGCCGGGCAAATTTGTAAGGTTACGATATGTGATTCGGCCGTCTTCCAGTAAAATAAGGGGCCGAATTGCATGGTTAAGTTCGTAGTAACGACTTCAGTCGTTCAAACCGCTGAAGCGGTTACTACGAACAAAAACGGGAAGTTGTTTTTA
>CAZPEJ010000065.1:2123-13864 GCA_964585465.1 uncultured Ardenticatenaceae bacterium | reverse complement strand
TCAGCCAGCGTTGTTTGTAGCACGGTCATTGATGACCGTGCATTGATGACCGTGCATTGATAACCGTGTATGACAAACAGACCGCTACGTTTTATCATAAAAAATCTGTGTTAATCCCATTTATCCGTGCCATCTGTGGTTAATCCCCCCCCCTTCAACCCACTTTACTCCTGCAATTCGTGGTTAAATCCCTCAGTTTGTTATAATTTATCCTATGCAAGATCTGTTCACACCGGAAACCCCAATTGCGGAGGCTGGACGGCAAATTTTAGCAGCGCAGTTGGCGATTATTTTTGACCATGAAGTGGCTTTGTTGCAGACGGAAGAAACGGCCGTTCATGAAACCCGCAAAGCGATTCGCCGCAGCTTTACTGCTTACCGCCTGTTCGCCCCCTACTTTAAAGAAGAAACGTTTGATCCTTTTCGCTGGCGACTAAAAAAACTGATGCGTCGCCTGGGGCGGTGCCGTGATTTGACCGTTTTCCTGCAAAAACTGGCCTACTTCCAGGAAACAGCCCCCCAAAACGCTGCCCTGCAAAACCTGGTGTCCTATTGGGAAAGCCAAAAAACGGCTGCTGACATTGCCCTGCGCTACTATCTGGAAAAACCGAAAAGACAAACATTTTGGCGGCAGTATGAGACGTTTTTGCACACACCCGGCCGGGGGGTTGCCAGCCCAACCAATCCTTTCCAGCCGGTAAAAGTGAAATATGTCACCCCGCTGTTGATCTTTCAAGCCGTAACGGCCGTTCGTGCTTTTGACGACGTGGTGGGTGATGCGTCGCTGGAGCAGTTACACCAATTGCGGTTACAAATGAAGGAATTGCGTTATACGTTGGAATTTTTCGCCCCGCTGCTGGGGCCAGATATTGGGGATGTGTTGCTGGTGGTGAAACAAACGTTGGAACATTTGGGACATTTGAATGATGCCCATGTAGCTACCCGGTTATTCCAGGAAGTTAATGGGTTAGAAACGGCCGTTTCCCTCTATCGCACCGCCAAAGAAGAAGAAATCGCCCACCTGACCCAAACCTTCATCCCCCTTTGGCACAGCCTAAACTCTGCCCAGTGGCGGCAACAACTGGCAACGGCCGTTGCCGTCTTATAACAAACAGTTAAAACC
Organism: uncultured Ardenticatenaceae bacterium; assembly: GCA_964585465.1. Taxonomy (GTDB): domain Bacteria; phylum Chloroflexota; class Anaerolineae; order Promineifilales; family Promineifilaceae; genus CAZPEJ01. Next base: position 12,741 of record CAZPEJ010000065.1, on the reverse strand, counting down.
AAAAACTCAGAGGCCCTATGAACTTCTTCAAACGCCTTTTCGGTAATACCCAAACCCAAGAACAACCATCAGGAGACAAAGACGGGCTTTATTTCTATGCCCAATGTGACCGGTGTAGCACTATTGTAAGAGTCCGCGCCGACAAACAGCATGATTTGAACCGCGAAGACAGTGGGTTTGTCTGGCACAAAACCATTGTAGACAGCAAATGTTTCAAACCAATGCGAACCGTCGTTCACCTGGATCAAAACTATCGTATTACCCACCATGACATTGAAGGGGGGCGTTATGTTACCCAGGCTGACTATGAACAGCAGCAGAACAGTTAAATAATCATCCAGAATGACAGTGCGTAAGGCCATAAATTGACATTCTGCTGAGGGAGATTAGAGATTGGAGATTGTGGCAACATGAGTTACCTCGTGTAGGGTGATTGTATACTCGGAACAGCAGTTAGAAACTGCACCAACAGTTGCAAAGTCGGCCGTTCCCAGTCCACGCAGGTGGACTTTGCCTCTGTAGCCGCGAATTCTATTCGCCAGGCGCGGCTTAAGCCAGTTAAAAAGCTAAAAGTGGTACAGTAAGCAGTTAAAGTTGGGAAGATTATATCTTTTGAAGGAGCGTCTTATGGTGTCACAACCCCATAAACCCTGTTTTGCCCTGTTCGGCCGTTTGTTCATCGCCGCCCTGTTTGTTGCCATCCTTTGTACGACCCGGCCGATTCCCTTGCGTGCCGCCACCCCTGAAGCAGTGTTACAAACGCTCCAGGTTGAAGGGTTACTGCCCACTGTCCCCCCGGCCACCCTCACTGCCGACGAATACCCGCTGTTACCTCGCCCGGCCGCCAGAGACGCTTTTGGTTATACCATTGTTTTGGATGGAGATACGGCCGTTGTAGCCGCCACCCTGGACGACGAATGGAGCACCGACAGTGGAGCCATCTACATCTTTCGTTACAACGGCACAAACTGGGTGCAAGAAATGAAATGGGTGGGAGGGGAAGGCACAACCAACCGCACCGAAGACCACGACCAATTTGGTTATAGCGTTGCCATTGACGGCGATACCGTTGTCGCGGGTGCCCCCTACCACCCAACTGGGGATTATGGGGCGGCTTATGTCTTTTTCCGCAATGGCAGCGTGTGGACAGAACAAACCATCCTACTAGCCAGTGACCAGAACGGGGGCGACCAGTTTGGGGCCAGCGTAGATGTGAGCGGAGACACCTTGTTGGTAGGTGCCCCAATGAATGATGATGGCGGCTCGAACTCCGGGGCCGTTTACGTTTTCACCCGCACCGGCACCACCTGGACAGAACAAACCAAATTGATTGCCAGTGACGATGCGGCCGGGGATGAATTTGGTCATGCCGTTTCATTAGAAGGTGATACTGCCCTCATTGGGGCATGGCGGGACGACGATGGCGGCAGCAATACTGGCTCTGTCTATGTGTTTACCCGCACGGCCGGGGTGTGGACACAACAAACCAAATTAAATGCCGCAGACCGGGTAGCAGCCGATAATTTTGGTAATGCCATTAGTTTAGATGGAAATACGGCCGTTATTGGCAAATCGGGTGATGATGGCCCAAATAACTCAGGAGCCGGCTACATATTTGTTGGCAGTGGCAGCAGTTGGGGTCAACAAGCCAAACTCAAAGCGGCCGATGCCACCGGTTTTGACCAGTTTGGCACAACCGTCAGCGTCAGTGGCGACCGAGTTGTGGTTGGGGCTTACGGAGATGACACAGCGGCGGGCGCAAACGCCGGTTCAGCTTACATTTTTGAACGCAGCGGGGTGATATGGACACAACAGATCAAACTGGCCCCAACCGACCCGGCCGCCGCCGATGAGTTTGGCACCGGGGTAGCCGTCAGTGGCACACTGGTTATTGTTGGTGCCCCCAACGGCGACGAGGATAACGGCACCGATAGCGGGGCGGCTTATGTTTTTTCTGGCAGCGGGGCCAGTTGGGTGGAGCAAGGCAAACTGCGCGGGCTGAATTTGCAACCCTACGACAATTATGGCACAGGAGTGGCGGTGGATGGGGACGTGGCCGTTGCCACTTTGCCCTATGACAATGACGATTATGAAGAAACCGGGGCGATGTTTGTTTTTGAACGCGTTGGTGGAGTGTGGCAGCAAGTCGCCAAATTGCGCGGGATAGACACAGAGTATCAAGATGAGTTTGGCTGTGCAACGGCCGTTGATGACCAAACCATTGCCGTGGGTGCCCGACGAGCGCAAACGGGCAACGCCAGCGGAGCCTTCTCCGGGGCTGTTTACATCTTTGTCAGGAGCAGTGGGGCATGGGTGGAGCAGGCCAAAATCACCCCCAGCGATGCCAGTGGGGGGGATATTTTTGGTTGTGGCCTGGTTTTGGTAGGGGATACGCTGGTTGTTTCTTCCGCCCAGGATGATGATATGGGGTCTAATGCCGGGGCTGTGTATGTATTCCAACGCACGGCCGGGGTATGGACACAACAGACCAAACTGCTCGCCAGTGATGGAGCCGCCAACGACCAGTTTGGCAGCAAAGTAGCCCTCAGCGAAGACGGCCATACGATTGCCGTCGGCGTACCATTTGAGGATGGTGTGGGGGTAGATTCGGGGGCGGTTTACATTTATCAGGAAAGTGCTGGCGTGTGGAGCCAACAAGCCAAAATTACGGCTGTGGATGGTGCAGGCACCGACCAGTTTGGAGTGGGTGTTGGGTTGACCGGGGAAATGCTCCTGGTTGGCTCTCCCCGCGACGATGACTCTTTTAACAACAGTGGCTCGGTCTATGTTTTTACCCGCACTGGTACCAGTTGGGCGCAGACAGCCAAATTACACGCCAGCGATGCCGGAAATGGGGATCAGTTTGGGCAGGCGGTGGCTGTGAGTGGGGCCACGCTGGTGGCGGCCGCCACCTCGGATGACGACGGTGGCACCAATGCGGGGGCGGTGTATGTTTGGCAACTCAGTGGGACGGGCTGGTTGCAGCAGTTAAAAATTGTGCCCGGCGACGCAGAAGCCAATGCTCAGTTTGGAACGGCCGTTTCTGTATCCGCCGACCGGATTGCAGTGGGCACCCCTTCCAGAGATTCGGTTGGCACCAATGCGGGGGCGGCTTATGTGTATGAATTTGCGGCGGCAGATACGGCCGTTTACAAAAGCGACACGCCTGATCCGGTCATGGTCAACACCACTCTAACCTATGTCATCACCGCCACCAACGCTGGCCCTACCCTGGCAACGAATGTGGTATTAACCGATACCTTGCCCGCTTCGGTCACATTCAACAGTGCCAGCACCACCCAGGGTAGCTGTGGGGCAGGGAACCCGGTGGTGTGTTTGCTGGGCGATGTGGGGGTGGGCAGCGTGGTCACAGTCACTATTCAGGTCACACCTACCCTGACAGGCACCATTGTGAATACGGCCGAAATTGTTTCTGACCTGTTTGACTACAACACCCCAAACAACAGCGATAGCGAAAGCACCATCGTGACAGATTTGCCCAACCATGTCTACGCCGCGCCCGATGTGCCCACCTGCGCTGGAAATACTCCCTGTTTCACCGGGCCAGGCAATGTGCAACAAGCCCTAAATGGGGTAGCGGATGACGGTCAGGTGACCATTCTGGGGCTAAATATCGTCAATGCCGCTTTGCAAACAGGCAACGGTGGTAACAACAACGTTTGGATAGATGGCAGTGGCACTGTCAGTTGGGCGGGGGGAAGTGGCAGTTTGTTCTCTGTTTCAGCCAGTGATGTGGAAATAGAGGGTGTGACGTTGTTGTGTAGTGTGGTTTGTAGCGGCAGTGTAGCGGTCACGGCCGGTGTGGGCAGCCAGGTGATGATGACTAATGGGCAGGTGAACGGGTTTGAAACGGCCGTTTCCCTGTCTGGCACTGTCACCGCCAGAGGAAACAGCTTCACCAACCTCACCACTGTGTTTAACCAGTCGGCAGGTTCGCTGCTGGCCTATGCCAACAATATCACCAGCTTTACGCTGGGTGTGTCCCAAACGGGCGGCTCTCTAAATGTGCGCCACAACTGGTGGGGGGATGGGGTAACGGCCGTTCAAATTGGCAATAACGACGGTTACGATTTTCGTCTGGGGGCCTCGGTGGCTGGCTGGGGCGAGGGAGTTTTGGGGGCTGCTTCGTTAACCACTGTGAGTGGCACGGGAACTGGGGTGATTGTTTCGCACGGCCGGGGGGAAAGTAACGCCCCCTTCCACAAAGCCACCAGCGCAGATGGCAACTCACAATGCTCCGACTACTACGACTTTTTTGTGGTGGGCGGTAGCGGTAACTGGACGCTGACGCTGCCCATTGACAACATAGTGGCCTGTGACACGACCTACAACAACCACAAACTGTTTGTTTTTGCCCTGACTGGCTCTGGCGCACCAGACACCAGTTGTACCCCTGATACCGCTTGCTGGAACTTGTTGGCGGGTGTTTCTACTGCCCCAAGCGGTCATGCTCTGCAAGTGTCGCTGGATGCCATCGCCTATCTGCGTGGCACGCCCTTTGTGGCAGGCAATGATTCGGGAGAAGACCCAACGGCCGTTCACATTTCCACCCTGACTGCCCGCACCGCGCCTCTCGACGGGTTTGCAGTGGGGGTCGCCCTGCTGGTCATCATAACCGGACTGGTTTGGCGGAAGAAACGCACCGGATGAAATAAACCACCGACCATTTGACAAAAGAGATACCCTATGACAAAATGCCCCTGCTGTTTGTATGAACAGGTAAATTTTCGTTGATTCATAAGGAGATGAAGATATGAAGAAACAGTGGACATATATCATGTGGGTGTTGTTGTTGGGGTTGCTCCTGGTGGCCTGCGGCGGGAGTGGTGGGGATGAACCAGCCGCCGAAACCGGTGGAGAAACAACCTCAGAAGGTGGTTTGCCAGATTTGGGTGGGCGTGAAGTCAAAATCGCCGTTGAAAACGCTTACCTGCCCTTCAATTATATTTCATTGGAAACGGGCGAGCCGGGTGGTTGGGATTATGAAGCGTGGAATGAGATTTGCCGTCTGCTAAATTGCAAACCTGTGTATGTGGAGGCGGCCTGGGATGGCATGATTCAAGCGGTGGCTGATGGGCAATATGACGCGGCTGCCGACGGCATTACCATCACCGAAGATCGAAGAGAGATTGTGGATTTTTCGGAAGGGTACATTAACATCGAACAACGCATTTTGGTGCGGATAGATGAAGACCGGTTTGATTCGACCGATGAACTGAAAGCAGATAGCAGCTTGATTGTGGGGACACAACCTGGCACAACGAATTATGAAACGGCCGTTACCCTGGTGGGTGAAGACCGCATCCGTGCCTTTGAACAATTCCCTCTAGCAGTGCAAGCCCTCATCTCTGGTGACGTAGATGCGGTATTGATGGATGAAACGGCCGGGCAAGGGTATGTAGGGGTCAACGCCGATTCGATTAAACTCGTTGGTGAATCCCTCTCCAGCGACCAACTCGGTTTCATCTATCCCAAAGGCAGCAACCTGGTGGCACCCGTGAACCAGGCCCTGGCTGCCATGCGCGAAAGTGGTTTCATGGATCAACTGGCCGAAAAATACTTCTCCGACCAGTTCACCCTCACCTACGACGACATCCAATAATCATGCAGGTCATTTCATAAAAAGTAACTAAAACGCCAGACACCTCCCTGTCTGGCGTTTTTGTAAATGGCTAAGGGAATAAAGAAGAGCGTGGAGGGAAGAGCGAAAAGCGAAGGGTAAACCTGAAACTTTGAACTCAAAACTCGAAACGGATCTAGGAGATTCAATGGCGACGTTAGAAGCACAATCTCGCAGTAAGAACAACAGTGATATGTGGCGGCAATTCCCCTGGTGGCTGGCCGTTATTATTCTATTTTTGTTGATGATGGCCTTTGCCCTAATCACAGGGGAAGAGTATGGGGCCGCTTTCAACTACGTCATCGGCGGCATTGGAGACACCGGAGACGGGCTGACAGAACTTGTTGGGCAGGGTCTCACTGTCACCATTTACACCACGTTGATAGCCTTTTTGATTTCAATGGTGATTGGGTTGTTAGTAGGGTTGGGGCGTGTGAGCCAAAATACGCTTATTCGTAACCTGGCAATTACCTATGTGGAGTTTATTCGCGGGGTGCCGACTCTGGTGTTGATGTTTACCCTGGCGTTGGTGATTGTACCTGCGGCGGCAGAAGGGCTGGGCATGGATAACCAGAATATCGCCCTCAACAGCCGCGCCATTGCGGCCCTGGCGATTATTTATGGCGCGTTTCTGGCGGAAATTTTCCGTGCCGGTATAGAGTCTATCCCCAAAGGGCAGATGGAGGCGGCTCGTTCATTGGGCATGAGCACCACCCAGGCAATGACCTACATTATTTTGCCCCAAGCCATTCGTAATGTCTTGCCTGCGCTGGGAAATGATTTTATCGCCATGTTAAAGGACTCTTCGTTGGTGTCGGTGTTGGCGGTGCGGGATATTACACAACAGGCCAAATTGTATGCTGGTAGTTCTTTTCGTTACCGCGAAACCTATCTGGTGTTAACCTTTCTATATTTAACCATGACTATCACCCTCAGCTTGTTGCTGCGCTGGTATGAAAGGAGATTGCGTCAAGATGCCCACTAATCCCACTGGCGACGACATCATTGTGATCAACGATTTGTATAAATACTTTGGTGGTGTGCAGGCTGTTAAAGGGGTGAATCTCAGCATTAAACGGGGGGAAGTGGTGGTGATTATTGGCCCCAGCGGCTCTGGTAAGAGTACGGTGCTGCGTTGTATTAACCACCTGGAAGTGCCGACAAAAGGTGAGGTGTCTATTGATGGGGTGCATCTGGAAAACCCCAAAACGGACATCAACAAGGTGCGGGCGGAGGTGGGCATGGTGTTCCAACAGTTCAACTTATTTCCCCACCTGACGGTTTTGGGCAATGTGACGATTGCCCAACGGTTGATTCGCAAACGGAGCAAGGAGGAGGCGGAGCGAATTGCGATGCAACAGCTGGAGCATGTGGGGATTCCAGAAAAGGCCCATTTTTTTCCTCGTCAGCTGTCGGGTGGGCAGCAGCAACGGGTGGCGATTGCCCGTTCGCTGGCGATGAACCCCAAAATTATTTTGTTCGATGAACCTACCAGTGCTTTAGACCCGGAAATGATTAAGGAAGTGTTGGATGTGATGCTTGATCTGGCAAAAGAGGGGATGACGATGGTGGTGGTGACGCATGAGATGGGGTTTGCCCGTGCGGCTGCCAACCGGGTGGTGTTTATGGATAATGGGCAGGTGGTGGAGATTTCTACGCCTGAAGGGTTATACAATAATCCGCAGCATGAACGCACGAAGCTGTTTTTGAGCAAAATTTTGGGGCATTGATGGGAAATTATTGCGTATTGCGTATTTTTACCTGTGCAATACGCAATGTGTTTTATTTTGTAACTGTTCAGCCTCTCTGGGGTTTAACCGCAAAGTACGCAAAGAACACAGAGGTTTTCTCTCCTCTTTGCGCCTTTGTGGTGAATTGTTACTTTATTTTTTAGACAACATGGGGCCTAACGGCCGTCCGCCGACGAGGTGCATGTGGAGGTGAAATACTTCCTGGTGGCCGTGATTGCCGCAGTTAATGATGAGACGGTACCCATCGGCGGCAATGCCTTCTTGTTCGGCAATTTTTTTGGCGGCCAGTAACAGGCGACCAACGGCCGTTTCATCTTCTGGCGTAATGTCGTTGACGGTTGGGATACTCTTGTTAGGCACAATGAGGATGTGCGTTGGGGCCTGCGGGTGAATATCGCGGAATGCTGTTACCAACTCATCCTGGTAAACAATTTGAGCGGGGATTTCTCCTCGAATAATTTTGGCAAAAATCGTAGACATTTTGACCTCCATGTGTGGTTTTGAGTGTTTTACATGTATTCTGTGAACTGTGCAACCTGTCGTGTTACGTATTGCGTATTGTGTCATTTGCCTGATGACACAATAGAGTCTATCGAAATTAAAGTTTCTCGCGCAGAGCCGCAGAGGGTCTTCTTTCTCTGCGTCTCCGCACGACATAAAGTTAATCCCGATAATGCCTAATGCGTAATCTTCTTATGTTATGAGTACTCGCCCTTTACGCAGTCCAACCCCGGTTATTGATATTTACGTGCATCTGGCACAATACCCCATTCTGGCGGGACATATCCGGCAGCGAATGCGAGAGGAGTTGTTCCGGCGTGGTTTGCTGAACCAACAAGATTTTGAAGAAGAGGTGCGGGCCAAAGCCGTCGAGTCACAACAGCGTGAAGGGTTGATTGACCCATTTGGGCAGGAAGAAACGAGTGTGTGGCATCGGCGGCGGGAGCGGGTGCGAGATTTTCTAACGGATGCGTATTTTGCCGACAACCTGGGTAGTGTCATGCTTCACCTCATTATTGCGGAGGTGTTGACCAGCCAGCCTACTCCCACCAAAACGGCCGATTTGACTTTTAACCCAGAAATTGCCCCCTGGGAACTGCTTTTCCGCCAGGGGGAGTTGTATGAAAACCTGCCGCCGGAAGAGTGTGTGAAGGTCGAACACCATTTGCAAGAAATTAAGGTGGTGCTGATCAAACGGATGATTAGTGACCAATTACCGTTTATTGCGGTGGCTAAAAAAGTGTTTAGCATGGCAGACTTACGCCTCATTTATGAACGGCGCATTGGGAACGGCAAAATTGGGGGCAAGTCGGCGGGCATGATGTTGGCCTGGCGCATGTTGCAGCAGGAAAACGCTGGCGACGGGCCAGACATCGGTGCGGCGGTGGATATTGCTGATTCTTATTTTATTGGCAGCGAGGTGTTGTATGATTTCCGGCTGATGAATGGGTTGGATCACCTGATGAACCAGAAATATCGGCCGTTAGATGAAATTCGCGCCCAATACCCCAATATCGTCGAAGCCCACCTGCGCGGCCATTTTCCTGTTTCTATTGAGGCCCGGCTGCACCAGGTTTTGCAGGAATCGGGGGACAGCCCGCTGATTGTGCGCTCCTCCAGCCTGTTGGAAGACAACTTTGGGTTTGCCTTTGCGGGCAAATATGAAAGTTATTTTTGCCCTAATCAGGGTAACGACGAACAAAATTTGAAAGAGTTGCTGGATGCCATTAAACGAGTGTTTGCCAGCACCCTCAACCCAGATGCTATTTTGTACCGGCAATATCACGGGTTAATAGATTACGACGAACGAATGGGGATTTTGCTGCAACGGATACAGGGGAAACGATACGGCCGTTACTTTATGCCCACCCTGGCCGGAGTCGGTTTCAGTCAAAACCCCTTTCGCTGGCACCCCAAAATCAAACGAGAAGATGGTTTTTTGCGCCTCGTTTTTGGCATGGGCACCCGCGCCGTAGACCGCGTAGCCAACGACTACCCACGCATGATTTCCCTCAGCCATCCCCAACTACGTCCCGAAACCACCGCCAAAGCCATTCGCCAATACTCCCAATGGTATGTAGATGTGATTGACCTGATTGAAAACCAGTTCAAAACGGTGCCTGTGCGCGAGGTACTCAAATCAGATTACCCCTTTCTGCGCCACGTTGCTTCCATTAACAAAGGGGAGTATTTACAGAATATCTTGTCCTTAGGGTCTTTGGAAGAGGGGGACGAATTTGTTTTGACCTTTGATGCCCTGGTAAAAGATAAAAAGTTTGTGGAACTGATGCGAACTGCCTTGCGGCGGTTGGAAAAGGGGTATGGTGTGCCCGTAGACACTGAGTTTGCCATTGACATCATTCCCAAATACCCCTACCCGGAGTATCAACTCCACCTGTTGCAGTGCCGCCCACTGAGTCAGCGGGCCGAAGATGGGAAGGTGGAAATTCCTCAAAATATCCCCACACAAGATATTTTATTTACTGCCCGCGATTTAATCCCCGACGGCAAAGCAGAAGGGGTGCGTTATATCATTTTTGTGAACCCGGAGAAGTATCGGCAAATTCCCGACCCAGCTATTAAGCTGGAGTTGGGGCGGGTGATTGGGCGACTGAATAAAAAATTGGAACACGAGATGTTTATTTTGATTGGGCCGGGGCGATGGGGCAGTGCCAATCTGGAATTGGGGGTCAAGGTGACGTATGCGGATATTTTTAACACTAAAATTTTAATTGAAATGGCAGTGGTGCAGGATGGTATCGCCCCGGAACTTTCTTATGGCACGCATTTTTTCCAGGATTTAGTGGAATCAGGTATTCACTCTTTGCCGTTGCACTTGCACCAGCCAGGGAATCGTTTTAACTGGCAATTTTTCCAGGCTGCGCCCAACAGTTTGGGTCATTTGTTGCCGCAGGATGTGGGGGTGAGTGAGTGGTTGCAGGTGGTGGATATTTCGGCCGTTTCTTTGGGCCGCCGTTTGAATGTGTTAATGGATGGATCGGCCGACGAGGCAGTGGGGTATCTGGTGTCTGGTAATTGGGGGTTGGGCGACGACCAGAGTTCGGTGTCGTTGGGAGTGTCATAATCCGCGTGTTATTCCATCCTTTTCCAATACGCACGGTCATCAATGACCGTGCTAAAAACGACGCTGGCTGAAGCCAGCTTTCCACACAACCACCTAAGCCCCGTTTACGGGGCGTTGTTCTTAGCACGGGGTTTAAACCCC
>CAZPEJ010000065.1:0-2023 GCA_964585465.1 uncultured Ardenticatenaceae bacterium | reverse complement strand
CCGTGTTCATCGCAACGCACGGTCATCAATGACCGTGCTAAAAACGACGCTGGCTGAAGCCAGCTTTCCAGGCAACCACCTAAGCCCCGTTTACGGGGCGTTGTTCCATAGCACGGGGTTTAAACCCCGTGCTTATTTGTGTTTATTCGTGTTTATCGCCGTTTTTATCGCAACGCACGGTTATCAATGACCGACCCCGCAAAATCTCAATCAAGTTGACCACCACATCGCGGTGTAAATCTGTTTCGCCCATAAAGTGCCCCATCTGATTCAGGGTAAACAATTGGCAAATATATGGGCTGTTCAATTTGGGCCGTTGTTGGTAGACGATACCTTCTACATCTGGCAAATCTTGGGGGTGGCCTGCTGCCTTATGGATAATAAAATCTTCACCGGGCAGCCTATTTTATTCGCCATTATCGCCCTTTTGCAACAGTTGTGTCAGGAATACACGCTCATCTTTTTCACCTTTGATTGCCCCATCCAGTTTGGCGGCCAGCAGTTTATCGAGCAGGGCGGCGTATTGGGGGCCAGGTTTAAGGCCCATCTGGCGTAAATCGTGGCCCGTTACGGCCGTTTTCACCAATCGCCACACTCGATAATACTGCTCCACCAACCCGGCCGGGTATACCGCCGACAAAGCCGCCCGCACCACCAGCAACACACGCGGCGGAAACGGCCGTAAAATTTGCTCCACCTGACTGGGGCGCACATCAGCCGCTAACTGTTGTACAGCCGCTAACGCCCGCCCACTGGCTGCTACATCCTCCTGTGTTGCCTTGCGCGCTCGCAACCGTGCCATTGTGCCCATTTGAACGGCCGTTTCCTGGGGCAACAACCACAGCGCAAAACAGACAAACGCCTTCGTTTCCCCGTCCAAAGCCGCCTGCCAGGTTGGGTCGAGCAACAAATGGGTCAGGCGGTGGTAAGATTCGGCCGTTTCTGGCAAAAATTGTAACCCTGGCTGTAACTGCGACAACACCCCCAACCCCTCCAATCGGCTCAACACCGCCGCCGGATCAGCCTCGCGCAAAGCCAGCTCTATCTCGTGGCGAACCCTATCCCCCGTCGCCCGGTCGAGCATGGGCAGGGCGTTGTGAATCAATTCGGCCGTTCGCGGTTCAATCGTAAAGGCCAGGCGTTGTTCCAATCGCACCGCCCGCAAAATACGGGTAGGGTCATCAATAAAACTTAAACTGTGCAACACCCGAATGGCCCCCTGCTGCAAATCGCGCTGCCCCCCGTAAAAATCGAGCAACTCCCCCAGATGTGCTCCATCCAGACGGAGTGCCAGGGTGTTAATGGTAAAATCCCGCCGGTGCAAATCCAGCTTAATCGAACCACGTTCCACTTCTGGCAAAGCAGACGGCTCCGTGTAAAACTCGGTGCGGGCGGTGACAAAATCTATCGAGGGCGGAAGGGCAGGTGGAGCGGTGAGGGGTGAGGAGCGAGGAGCGACGGGGGCGTTTTGCGCCAGGTTTTGCCAGATTTGTGGGGTTAGCTGCCACTTGGCAGTGCCAAAACGGGCGTGAGCGTGAACTTCACCGCCAAACCGGGCTTGTAGCTGGTGGGCTAGTTTAATGCCATCCCCTTCCACCACCATGTCCAGGTCAGTAGGGGGTTTGCCCAGAAGTAAATCGCGCACCAGACCACCGACAAAGTAAAGGGGCATGTGCAGCGTATCGGCCGTTTCGCTGGCCGCCAACACCATGCCCCACATCGGTGGCAATAAATAATCGGTTAATAGCTGGCGAATATCCCGTTCGGCCGTTTCGGAGGGTGTTCTTTTGAAGAGAAAGTTGAGGACATCGGTGCGGGTGACAATGCCAATTAAACGGCCGTTTTCTGCCACCACCGGAATTTGCCCCCACGCTTCATCTACCATCAACTGCTGCACCCGATCCACCGAATCGGAGGGCTGCACGGTAAACGCCCCCGCTTTCATAATCCGGTTCACCGGCAACCGTCCCAAGTCGTGACTCATGGCCCGGTCAACCGCCCGGCGAGTGAGCAACCCCACCAG
>CAZPEJ010000064.1:0-13891 GCA_964585465.1 uncultured Ardenticatenaceae bacterium | reverse complement strand
CACAAACAGCCTGGGTGTTAAAAACGGTTGGCATGGAAGCCCCCCACTACCTGGCCGATGCCTCCCCCCATTTTGAGCGTATTGCCCGTACCCTCCCCCCTATTTTGCCCAGTCGCCCGCTGCGGGAAGCGTGGGCGGTTATTTCTGCCAGCCGTTCGGCCGCCCCCATTGTGGACGCAGACGGTAAACCGGTAGGGATGGTGACAGGGAACAGTGTGTTCCAATTTTTCACCCGCCAAATGGAGGATCGGGTAGATTTAGACCATGTTTCGGTCGCCCAAATTTTGGCTGTACCGTGCCAGGAAGCGATAGATACCTCGGTGTTAAAATTTGTGTCTTCGATGCGGGTGAAAGACGGCCGTAATAAAGTAGTTCACGACTCCCATGAAGACTTTTTTGTCACCGACGATCATGGTACCTACTTTGGCATTTGTCGTTCCTCCGATGTCTTAAACCCACCCCGAATGCAAATCATCCTGGTCGATCACAACGAAGCAGGACAGGCTATTGGTGCATTGGAAGAGGCGGATTTAATCGAGGTTTTGGATCATCACCGCCTGGGCAATCCGCCTACCCGTACCCCTATTCCCTTTACCGTAGACCCGGTGGGCAGCACCTCTACCCTGGTGAGCGAACGGATTGCAGCAGCCGGTTTGCAACCCCCTGTTCCCATTGCCGGGCTGCTCCTGGCCGGTTTGATGTCCGACACCCTCATCTTAAAATCCCCCACCACCACCCCACGCGACCAAAAAGCGGCCGAACGCCTGGCCGGGTGGGCCGGGCTGGGCAAAACAAATGGCCTGCCCTTTGCCAACTTCCAAGAGTATGGCGAAGCGTTGTTGTCGGCCGGTTCCGGGCTGGCTGTGCGCGAGGTGAATGATATTCTCAATAGTGATCTGAAGGTGTATGAAGGGGGTGGTGTGAAGTTTGGGCTGGCGCAGGTGGAAGTGACTACCTGGCAGGAGCTAGGGCCGCGTGTGCCAGAGTTGTCTGCCGGATTGCAAGCTCTGTGCAAAGCCAATGGGTTTGGGATTGGGGTGTTGATGGTGACAAACGTGGTACGGGGGGAAAGCCGCCTGGTACTGGCCGGGCCCGATGTGGAACGGCTCAATGATTTGCCCTACCCCGCTCGCAACGACGGCACACTGAACGCGCCGGACGTGGTGAGCCGCAAGAAGCAGTTGTTACCTGCTATTTTGGGGTTGTTGGAGTAGGACAGGGTTCTTTATGTGGCGCAGAGGCGCAGAAAGGGAAAACCCTCTGCGTCTCTGCCTGTCCTCTATGAAACGCTGTGTTCCTGTATCTTTACCAGGGGTTTATCTATCTTCTGGCCGTGCCTGTTGCCTTACCAGCAGAGTTGTCCAACTTTTCCGTTTGAATCCCCGCTGCCAACCCAGCAACCGTTGTTTGATGGGTGTCACCCGCAGGAGTAACAATAGTGCAATGATGGCTGCATAACGTGCCGGGGCATTAAACGCGTCTTTGCCCAACCAGAGAAAGTGCAACGCAGCCAGGATAATCACCAGATAGGTGGTTTTGTGTAAGGTTTTCCACTTTTTGCCCAGTTTGCGCTGTGACCATTGATTGGAAGTGATTGCCAGCGGAATAAGCAGCAAAAAAGCGGCAAACCCCACCACCACATACCGTTGCTCTAAAACGGCCGGTATGATCCATTTCAACTCCCAGGCGTAATCGAGCCAGACAAAAATTAAAAAGTGCAGGCATACGTACAAAAAGGCATACAACCCCAACGTGCGGCGTAAGGGAATAACCTGTTTCCACCCCAGATAGGTGCTGGCAGGGGTGCAGGCCAGCGACAAAATGAGCAAAATTAAGGTGGAAAGGCCCGTGCGAAGGGTTAATTCGCGCACCGGATCCGCGCCAAGCTGGTTATTTTGGTAATCCCACCACATCACAGCGAAAGGAATTAAGGCACCGACGTGTGTGGTGAGACGGAGGAGTTGTGAGAGGGTTTGTTTGTCGAGTTTTTTCATAGGGGTAGGTATTGCATATTGCGTATGGCCTGTCAGGTGTAGGAGTCTGCGATAAGACCTAGAAGTTAAGGGCCAAATCCATCCCTTCATACAGAGCAGCAACCTGGGCTTCGTAGCCGTTGAACATAAGGGTGTCGCGGCGGCCTAATTCGCCGATACGCCGTTCGTTGGCTTGTGACCAGCGGGGGTGGTCTACGGTGGGGTTGACGTTGGCATAAAACCCATACTCGTTGGAGGCGGCTAACATCCACAGGGAGGCGGGTTCATAATCTACTAGATCAATTTTGACGATGGATTTGATGCTTTTGAAGCCATATTTCCAGGGAACCACCAGGCGAATGGGGCCGCCGTTTTGGGGGAGTAAATCTTTGCCGTAAATACCGGTGCCCAGGATGGCGAGGTCGTTCATGGCTTCGTCCAGGCGTAATCCTTCCACGTAGGGCCATTCAAACCAGGGGGTTTTTTGACCGGGCATTTGATCGGGGGCGTAGATGGTCTCGAAGCGTACATATTTGGCTTCTGCTTTGGGTTCAACGGCCGTTAATAACTTTGACAACGGAAAACCTACCCAGGGAATGACCATTGACCACGCTTCGACACAGCGCAGGCGGTAAATTCGCTCTTCCTGGTCAAATTGAGTGCGTAAATCATCTATGTCATACACACCAGGTTTGTTAACCAACCCACCGACTGTCACCTGCCAGGGGGAGGTAGGGAAATCGGCCGCCATGAAGGCGACGGTTTCTTTATTGGTGGTAAATTCGTAGTAGTTGTTGTAGTTGGTGATGTCTTGGTAGGTGTTGAGGGGATCGCCCAGTTCGTCACTGGTGGCAGAGACTTCGCCAGGGCCAGTATCGGCCGTTGTCTGGCTGGGTTCGTTGTTGGAAACGGCCGTTTCTGCGGCGGCCCCTTCAGTCGTAATCGAACCACTGGGGCGGCACCCGGCCAATAACACACCTGCGGTTAACGCAGCTGTCCCTTTCATAAATTGGCGGCGATTGAGAAAAAGATGTTCAGGTGTAATTTCTGATGATGGAATTTCGTATCCGGTGCGTTTTTTGATGAGCATTGTGATCCTCTGCGGCAAATGTTACAAATCGTAAAACTATTTTTGTCCATTGCCATATTAAGAATAACTTCTGTGTTAATCTTCGTCTGAATTTTGATGACTATCTCTTTGACGACCAAACGTAATCAAATCTTATGACAGATTACTAAAAAAATTCTTATAGAAAAATTACAACTCTTGTTAGGGAGACGGGTTGGTGGCACAGAGGGTTTTCCCATTGTCTGTATTCCTGTTTGTTTTGCATCCCTGTGTACTATTTGTTATGCTGTAAAGGAGATAAGTAACGGTTTAATTGCTCTGGGATTTAATTGCAAAGGACACAAAAACACAAAGGGTTTCTCTCCACCTGCCATGCACTACCTGATTGATGGTCATAACCTGATTGCCAAATTGCCGGATTTGTCTCTGGAAGACCCTAACGATGAGGCTAAACTGGTGTTGCGGCTAAAAAGTTGGGCAGCGGGGGATCGCAAACGGCGAATCACGGTGGTATTTGATGGGGGATTACCAGGGGGGCAATCCAGAAACCTATCGGGTGGGAAAGTCACTGTTTTATTTATGTCGGCGGGAAAAACGGCCGATTCCGCCCTCATTACCCACATCAAAAAAGTTCCCAACCCGCCCGAATATACCGTCATTAGCAGTGACCAACAAATTATCGCGGCGGCCAAACTGCGGCGAATGCCTCACCTCACGTCTGAAACCTTTTCTGCCATGCTGGGCCAGGCCCCAGCAACCCTACAATCTCCCGGCTCTCCACCCCCACAACCCGCCAGTCAATCCCTTCCTCCCCCACCAGAACCACGCGAACAACCCCAACTTAGCGAAGGGGAAGTGGCGGAATGGCTCGATCTATTTGGCCCAGAACCCCAACTCCCCGCCAAACCACCCCCCGCTCCGGCTGCCAAACCACCGGAAAAACCAGCCCCACCCCGGCTCCCCCCCGCCAAAGCCAAACGCAGCCACCATAAACTCCCGCCTGATGAAGTGGCGGAGTGGTTGAAACTATTTGGGGCGGAGGAGTAAAGGTTGCGGCACTCTTGTTGGAACTTAACAAGAGTGCCGCAACCTTTTGGGTTAATCTGGGCGGGAGATAACAGGCAAGTAGAGGTAGAAGGAGGTTTGTTGTATCTCTACGGTCGCCGTGAAGGTGTCGGAACTAACTGCGTTGGTGGTGGTGAGGGTGACAGTGTAGACACCCGCAGCCGCATAAGTGTGCGTGGGGTTTGTTTCGACGCTGGTATTCCCGTCTCCAAAGTCCCATAGATAGGAGGCACTTTCCCCGGTGGAGGTGTTGGTGAAGACAGTGGAACTGCCTAAGAGATCAGGGGAGGAGGAAGTAAAACCGGCCGTTACGGGTTCCATAATTTGCACGGTGCCGGTGATGGCATCAATGCCTAACGAGTTGCTAACCGTCAGGGTGACGGTGTAGAGGCCGGTACTGGCATAGGTGTGGGTGGGGTTGGTGTCGGTGATGATGGTGCCATCGCCCAAATCCCACACGGAGATACCACCACCGATGGAAAGATTGGTGAAGGTGGTGGTTTGCCCCAGCGCATCGGGGGAAGAGGAGGAGAAGTTGGCTTGTGGCGGCACCAAAACCACACATTCGGGGCCAGCCCCACGCAGTTGAATATCATCCACATGCCAGCCATCATCCACAACACCCCCATCGGAGGTAAAGTGGAAGCGGATTTGGGCGGTGGGCTGATGATCTAACGTCGGGGTATCCACACTGATTTGTTGCCATTGTGAGCCTGGGCCGTCGTCGTTAAAGACGGTTGTCCAGTTGGTGCCATCGGCAGAAACTTCGACGGTGCAGTAGTCGTATCCCGCTTCGGTATCGCAGATTTGCCAGAAACTTAGCTCCATCCCGCTGTAGCTGCTGAGGTCAAAAACGGGGGAGGTGAGGGTGATGTTGCGGTTGTCGCTGTAGGAGCCGCCGGGGCTATCTGTCCAGGAGTGGGTGGGGCTGTGGGAGCTTTCGGTGGTGATGGCCCAGGGGGATTGGGCTGTCCAACCGATGTTGCCACTTTCGATGTCGTCGGCAAAAACTTCGCAGTAGGGGTAGAGGAGGAAATCTTGCTGGACGGTTTGCAGGTCTTGGGCGACGACTCCTTCGGCCGTTCCTGGGCCATAGTTGGGGTTGTTGGGAACGGCCGTTAAATCATACGTGCCGCTAATCACCTGCATCGCGTAAACCCCCTGATCGTCGGTATCTGCCTGGAACAATGTGCCTGCCGAAACCGTGCCCGTCAGAGCGAACCCTGTATCGGCCGCAATCAATTCGCCTGTGATGGTGGGGGCGATGGCCGGGTCAATGATATAAAGGAAGATGGCACTAACCGCCCCCCAGTTCCCCAAAGTGTCTTGACCACGCACATAAATGGTGTGCCGTCCTGGGGCGAGATTGGTGGTGTCAATGGTGGCAGTAGCCCCTTCAATCCCGCTGTTAAAGGTGCCATCGCTGGGCAACAGGGGGTAAGCCACTGGTAAAGTGTCGGTAATCCAGGGGGGTACATCAATGTAATACTCCCCACTGGCAATGGGTTGGGTGATTTCGGTGCCGTTGCTGTTGTTGAAACGGGTATCATTGAGGGTAGCGGTCAGGTTAACGGCCGTTCCCACAGGTACCGGTTGTGGAGGTAAAGCCAAATTCAACGTATCCGGCCCACCAGGAGTCATGTAAGGCGTGCGAGCCGTCTTTGCCAGATAAATCAACGCTTCCAGATTGTCGGGGAAAATGGTAGATTCAAAATAACCACACCCCTGGAAAAAGTCCGTTCCTAACTCAAAGGTAAAAGCAGCCAACCCCAACTCCCCATAGGCAAAATCGTCGGTTGTGCCATCAGTAATGTACAACTCAATCGCTTGTTGTGGGTTGTAGTTGTTGAAATAGGCTAGCTTCCGCCCCAGGGTTTTGAAAGCGGCATTATTGCCCGTTACCTGGCTGGTGAACCCCCAGGGCCAGAGAACTAACTGGCTGTAGCTGTGGATGTCCATAAAAATACCGGTGGCGGTAATTGGAGCACCCACACTAAAACCACCATCACGCTGGTCGGGAAACTCCGCAACAACGTAATTTTGTACGGCTTGCACTTCGGGTTCACTGGCGGCACTGGCCCCACGATAGGTCAGGTCACACTGGCTGCCACTGGAGCCACCACAACAGCCCCACTGGAACTGGAAGTTGCGGTTCAGATCGGCTCCGCGTGTGTTGGTGTTGGAGCAGTAGTTGTTGTTGGTATTTTTGCGCCAGGAAAGACCCGTTTCAGCATATTTACGGCCGTCTGGGTTGGCTTGCAACAACAGGTGAACTTCGTGGTAATCCAGCAACCAGGTTGCATCAGCATCGGTGCCATAGTTGTTGATCAGGTATTCAGCAAAACGGGTATTGAGTTCGGCCGGGGTATATTCACGAGCATGAACAGAACTCATCACAAACACTTTTGGTTTCTCTCCGGTAATGGCTGAATTGGTCAACCTCAACACCAACATATCATACCCGTCATTTGAGTTTTGTGTTTTCTCCCAGGAGTCGCCGATATCCACAATAGAGGCCAGTTGCGGATAGTTCGTAACAATATCTTGCGCCGTTTGGAACGTTTCCTCCACCGTGCGATAACAGGGGAAACCAGGAATACCATCCAATTGACCAGGCACGGCAATTTGCAACACATTTAACTTGGCGGTCAACTCCTCATCAATCACCACACGGAAACCAGCATCTACTAACACCTTATATTCTGTGGCATTCACATCCACAATCAGGTATCCCTCATCATAGTGAATGTCCCAATGGGGTTTCAAATAAGAAACCGCCTGCACCATTTGGGGATCGTCAAAGTAGGCGCGTACCATGACATACTCATACTCTAAAATAGGGGTGTTGGCTGCGGGAACAGTGTGGGTTGTCATGGCTAACAGCAGTCCAACAAGGATTACGAGCAAAAACAGTAAAAAAGACCATCTTCTTATCATTGGGGAAACTCCTTTTGAACAGTTTAGGTACAATGCAACTTCTATAAACATTATCGGGATTCACTTTATGTCGCGCCGAGACGCAGGGCAGAAAACTCTCTGCGCGAGAAACGTTATTTCCGATAAACGTTTATGTAAACATACGATATTTTCAACAGAAATTTGCACGAATAAGTCAGGGGTAAAACATCGTATGTCTGAGTCGTTGCAAATTTGCTGGGTCTTTTGGTGGGAAACAAAAGACCCAGCGTGAGTGTACCTAAAATTATGACGCACTCCAATAAATGTTTTTGCGTCCTTCCCAGTTCCCGTGTTATGCTCCTCATCTATGAGTCTGGCAAAACGGAGTACCACTTCTTTTACCTGGCAGGCGGCTACCAATGTGGGGCAAATTCTCATTTTGTTGGTGCGGACGGTTATTTTGACCCGCCTGTTGACGGAAACGGATTTTGGGATTTATGCCACAGCCACGTCGGTCATTGGATTAACGGCCGTTTTGGTCAACTTTGGTCTGGCGGGGGCGTTTGTGCATCGTGCCCCAGAAACGGAGGATGAAGAGGTAACGGCCGTTGCCCACTTTAGCCTCAAACTGGTCATGGTAAGCGTGTGGTTTGTCATCATGTGCGTCAGTTCACTCCTGTTCACCGCTGGCCCCACCCAAACCGCCTTTTTAGTCATCACCATCGCCAACATTGGCATTTTACTCTCAGAAACCCCCCGGCTAATTCTCACCCGCCGTGTGGTGCATCGGCGGTTGGCCCTGCTGGCATTGCTCAATACCCTGGCAACCACCCTTGTCTCCGTCCCGTTAGCCTATGCCGGGGCCGGGTTGTGGGCTTTGCTGGCAACAGATTTAACAACAGCCGGGCTTTACATTTTGTTTTTTTACTTTTGGAAACCAGTCTGGCGACCCAGACTGGCCTGGCCCAAACCAGTGATCCGTTACTTTTTAGAATTCGGCCGTAAAAACCTGGCCGCCAACTTTCTGCTGCGTGCCCTCATCGAAGTGGACGACATCTGGACAAGGGTTTTTCTGGGGCAAACCGCCATTGGTTACTACAGCCGCGCTTACACCTTTGCCACCTACCCCAGCCGAATTGTAGCCACTCCGTTAACGGCCGTTGCGGGCGGCACCTACGCTGAACTCAAATATGACCGCCAACGCCTCTCCAAAGCCTTTTTTCGTGTCAACGCCTTCATCGTGCGGACAGGCTTTTTTGCCGCCGGGCTGTTGGCATTGGTAGCCCCAGAGTTCATCCGCCTGGCTCTGGATGAACGGTGGCTGCCCATGTTGGAGCCGTTTCGCCTGATGCTGGTGTTTACCCTGTTCGACCCCATCAAAATGACCATCGCCGATATGTTTGTGGCAGTAGGCAAACCGGAAAAGGTGGTGCAGGCGCGGGTTATCCAACTGGTCGTTTTGCTGGTGGGGCTGTTTGCCCTGGGGCCAACCTGGCGGCTCACCGGCGTGGCGTTGGCGGTGGATTTGATGTTAGTGGTAGGCATCGCCATTTTGTTGTGGCAGGCGCGGGAGTTTGTAGATTTTTCCTTGTTACGACTGTTCGGGGTGCCATTAACGGCCGTTTCCCTGGGCATTTTCCTGGCCCGTTACAGCCTCAACTGGCCCGGACTCCCCCTCACCGATTGGTACACCAGCAGCCTCAAAACCCTGGTTTTTACCCTGGTCTATGGTAGCATCCTTATTCTCTTTGAATATCGCCAAACCATTAAAATTGTCACCTCCGTCACCCACCAGCTAGGGTTAAAAAAACAGCTAAAGGGCCACTCGGAGGTATAGTTTCAAAAGGTTTGTCGTAACCGACTTCAGTCGTTTATCCTGCTAAAGTAGGAACTACAAATCTGTTAAGGAAGATATGAACTGGCAAGAAACATCTATCTTAGTTACTGGAGGCACAGGTTCCTTCGGTAAAAAATTTACTCAAATGGTGTTGGAAAAATACCAACCCAAAAAGCTAATCATCTACAGCCGCGACGAACTGAAACAACACGAAATGCGTGTCAACGGCTACAACCACCCCAGTCTGCGCTACTTCATCGGCGATGTACGCGACAAAGAGCGGCTCTATCGGGCCATGCGCGGGGTAGATGTGGTGGTTCATGCCGCTGCCCTCAAACAAGTGCCCGCCTGCGAGTACAACCCTCTGGAAGCGGTCAAAACCAATGTCGAAGGGGCTTCCAACATCATTGATGCCGCCCTGGATACCGGTGTAAAAAAGGTGGTTGCCCTCAGCACCGACAAAGCGGTGAACCCGGTCAACCTTTACGGAGCCACCAAACTGGTAGCGGAAAAGCTGTTTGTGCAGGCCAACTCCTACTCTGGACACAGTGGCACCCGCTTTTGCTGTGTGCGATATGGTAATGTGGTGGGCAGTCGGGGCAGTGTGATTCCTCTGTTTAAGGAGCAGCGCAAAAACGGCCGAATCACCCTCACCGACGAACGCATGACCCGCTTCTGGATTACCCTGGAACAAGGGGTGTTACTGGTCACACGAGCCATCGAAGTTATGTTAGGTGGCGAGGTATTTGTCCCCAAAATCCCCAGTATGCGAATCACCGATCTGGCCGACGTGATTGCCCCCGGTTGCCAGCGCGAATCCATTGGTATTCGCCCCGGCGAAAAGCTGCACGAAATCCTGGTTTCGGCCGAGGAATCCTTCAATACCCTGGAATTTGACGACATGTACATTGTGCAACCCGTTCACCCCTGGTGGAAAAACCCGCCCTACCCAGATGCCCACCCCATGACGGCCGGGGTTAGTTTCTCCAGCGACAACAATACCTGGTGGCTCTCGCCGGAAGAACTGCGGCAGATGGCGGAAGAATAGTATTCAGTACTCAGTATTCAGTGGTCAGTACTCAGTTTTGGGGACTGGGTACTGATTACTGGGTACTGTGTACTGATTTCGGAGGAAGAATGGCTCAACTTGCAATAGACGGGGGGGCACCGGTGCGGCAGACGATGTTGCCATACGGCCGTCAAACAATTGAAGAAGATGATATAACGGCCGTTATTGAGGTTTTGCGCTCCCATTGGCTGACCACCGGGCCCAAAGTGGGTGAATTTGAACACGCTTTTGCCCAGGCGACCCGGGCTAAAGAGGCGGTTGCCATTAGCAATGGCACAGCCGCTTTACACGCCGCCATGTTTGCAGTGGGCATTGGCCCTGGGGACGAGGTGATTGTGCCGGCTATCACCTTCGCCGCCAGTGCCAACTGCGTGGTGTACCAGGGTGGCACACCTGTTTTTGCCGATGTCCACCCGCGCAGCCTGCTGGTAGACGTGGCAGATGTGGCCGCCAAGATCACCCCCCGCACCAAAGCCATTGTGGCCGTAGATGTGGCCGGGCAGCCGTGTGATTATGAAGCATTACGCCAGTTGGCCGATCAACATGGCCTGGTGTTGGTGGCCGATGCTTGCCACGCCATTGGCGGCAGCTACAAAGGTCGCCCCGTTGGCACATTGGCCGATTTGAACACCTTTAGTTTACATCCGGTGAAACACATCACCACCGGCGAGGGGGGCATGATCACCACCCACTCCCCCGAACTGGCCCGCCGAATGCGGGTCTTTCGTAATCATGGCATCACCACCGACCACCGCCAGCGGGAGCAGATGGGTTCCTGGTTTTACGAGATGGTAGACCTGGGTTACAACTACCGCCTGACAGATTTCCAATGTGCTTTGGGTCTTAGCCAGCTTACCAGGCTACCTGGCTGGGTGGCAAAACGGCAGGCGATTGCGG
Source organism: uncultured Ardenticatenaceae bacterium (assembly GCA_964585465.1). Lineage (GTDB taxonomy): Bacteria > Chloroflexota > Anaerolineae > Promineifilales > Promineifilaceae > CAZPEJ01. The sequence goes on along the minus strand of CAZPEJ010000064.1, from coordinate 3,083 downwards.
CGCAGTATGATGGGGTATTGGAACAAGTTTCGGCCGTTTCTCCCCTCCACTGCTCCCCCGATGTCTCCCACGCTTACCATTTGTACATCATTCAACTGGAGTTGGAGGCGTTACGGGTGGATAGAACGGCCGTTTTCCAGGCCCTCCGTGCTGAAGGGTTAGGTGTGAATGTGCATTACATTCCGGTCTACTGGCATCCGTTTTATCGGGAACGGTTTGGGCTGCAAAAAGGGTTGTGTCCCCAGGCTGAGTGGGCTTATGAACGCATCATCTCCTTGCCTGTTTTCCCCGCCATGAACAACAGCGATTGTGAAGAGGTGCTGGAAGCGGTGCAGAAGGTGGTGGAGGGGTATGGGAAGTGAGTAGTGAACAGTGAACAGTAGACAGTGAACAGTAGACAGTGGACAGTGAACAGTGGATAGTGAACAGTGGATAGTGAACAGTGAGCAGAAAAGGGATGGGTAGGGGATGAGGTTGTTGATTCGGGCGGATGGGGATGAACGGATGGGGACGGGTCATGTGATGCGTTGTTTGGCGTTGGCGCAGGCGTGGCAGGAGGCAGGGGGAACGGCGGGGTATGTGGTGGCTTCGGTTACACCCGCCTTGCAAAACCGTTTGTTGGCAGAAAATATGGCGGTATACCCCATAACGGCCGTTCCTGGTAGCCCACAAGATGCAACCCAACTGGTGGCCATTGCCCAAGAAACCCAGGCCGATTGGCTGGTAGTAGATGGGTATCAATTTGATGGGGGGTATCAAACGGCCGTTTCCCACTCAAACATCCCTTTGTTATGGATAGATGATTTTGGTCACGCCGCCCCTTACACCGCTTCGTTCATCCTCAACCCCAACATCTATGGTTCACCCGCCCTGTATCCCCAACGACACCCCACCACAGGATTGTTGATGGGGTGCGATTACTGCCTGTTGCGGCGGGAGTTTTGGCAGTGGCGGGGGAATTTACCGCAAAGGACGCAAAGAGCGCAAAGTGGGGAAAAGGTTTATCGGGTTCTGGTGACATTGGGCGGGAGCGACCCAGATAATGTGACTGAGTTTTTAATTGGGGCGTTGGCACAGGTAAAGTTGCCGCTTGAGGTGGTGGTGGTGGTAGGTGGCAGTAATCCCCATGTGGCACGGTTGGAAACGGCCGTTTCCCACACCCCCCACATCCAACTGCAACGCAACGTCACCAACATGCCTGATTTAATGGCTTGGGCAGACATAGCCATTGCTGCTGGTGGCAGCACCAGTTGGGAGCTATGTTTGATGGGTCTGCCCACGTTGATGGTCATTTTGGCCGATAACCAGGAAAAAATTGTGCAGGGGTTAGAACAAGCTGGCATTGTAGTTAATTTGGGTTGGCACCACACCCTCAACCAGGCCACATTCATTCACAAACTCACGGCCCTGCTGCAAAACCCGCACCAACAGCAACAAATGGGCCAGCGCGGGCAAAAACTGGTGGATGGATATGGGCCACAGCGTACTGCCCAAGCCATGCAACAAAAAAGGTAATACATCCATGCGTGTTTTTTTTATGGGCAATAATTGGGTGGGACTGCAATGCCTGAAGTGGTTACAAGAGCAGGGGTATCCTGTGGTGGGTATGGCAGTTCACCCGCCAGAACGGAGCAAATTCCGACAAGAACTTTTACAGGTGGTACAAGGTATCCCCATCTTTGATGGGGCGCAGCTACGCGACGACGCAATTTTGGCTCAAATTGCAGCCCTCCAAGCCGATGTGGCGTTATCCATCTTTTTTGGATACATCCTCAAAGAACCCTTCATCCGCCTTTTCCCGTCTGGTGTCATCAATTTGCATCCCTCGTTATTGCCCTACAATCGGGGGACTTACCCCAATGTGTGGAGTATTGTGGAGCAAACCCCGGCCGGGGCCACACTGCATTATATTGATACAGGCATAGATAGTGGCGACCTGATTGCCCAACAGAAGGTAGAAGTAGCTGCCACAGATACTGGCGAAACGCTTTACCGCAAGTTAGAACAAATCTGTGTACAGCTTTTTCAAGAAACCTGGCCTTTGGTAGCGGTAGGGCAGGCTCCCCGTTTTGCCCAGCCGGTGGGCGGCACTACTCATCGGGCGCGTGATGTGGCGAATATTGACGAAATTCACCTGGATCAGACATATGTGGCAAGGGATTTAATCAATGTGCTACGCGCCCGCACCTTTGGGGAGTATGCCGGGGCGTATTTTATTGAAAACGGCCGTAAAATTTACTTGCAGCTGCAATTGGTGGAAGAATTATGAACAAAACTGTTGAAATAAACGGCCGTTCCATTGGCCCAAACCACCCCGTTTACATCATCGCCGAGATGTCTGCCAACCATAACCAGCAGTTTGACGAGGCTGTGAAAATCATCGCCGCCGCCAAAGAGGCCGGGGCCGATGCCATCAAACTGCAAACCTACACCCCCGACACCATCACCATTGATTGTGATCGGCCACCGTTCCAGATTGGCAAAGGCACCATTTGGGAGGGCAAAAACCTGTACAAACTGTATGGCGAGGCGTTTACTCCCTGGGAATGGCAGCCCAAACTGTTTGAAGTAGCAGCCGATTTGGGGTTGGACTGTTTTTCTAGCCCGTTTGACGAAACGGCCGTTTCCTTTCTGGAAACCCTCAACCCACCTGCCTACAAAATCGCCTCCTTTGAAAATGTAGATTTGCCCCTCATCCGGCGCATCGCCCAAACAGGCAAACCAATCATTATGTCTACTGGCATGGCAACGCTGGCCGAAATTGACGAAGCGGTGCAGACCGCCCGCACCGCCGGGGCAACCGACCTGGTTTTGCTCAAATGCACCAGTGCCTACCCCGCCCCACCAGAAGAGATGAATTTACGAACCATCCCGCACCTGGCGGAGGCGTTTCAATTGCCAGTGGGGTTGTCGGATCACACATTGGGCATCACAGTACCCGTAACGGCCGTTGTGTTGGGGGCTTGCATCGTCGAAAAACATTTCACTCTGTCGCGGGCTGTGCCAGGGCCAGATAGTGCCTTTTCGTTAGAGCCGGAGGAGTTCAAGGCAATGGTAACGGCCGTTCGCACCGCCGAAAAAGC
>CAZPEJ010000063.1:0-13948 GCA_964585465.1 uncultured Ardenticatenaceae bacterium | reverse complement strand
AAGGACGGCCCGGCCCGCAAAACCAAAAGTACACAACCCATGCAAAATGGGGCGGTCAAACCCACCCATAGCCGACATGGCCGGGTCTACGTGCAGCGGGTTTTTGTCGCCAGAGGAGAGGCGATAAATCAACGCCTGGTTTTCATTGGTTTTTTCGCGTTGCACAGCATCGGGCGGGCGGTTGGGCGGCTGGTTGATGTCGCCGGAGGGGCCGCGCTGACCACCAAAGTTGCCGATGCCACGAATGAAGAGGCTGGATTGGTTGAAGGCGATTTCATTCCCCTGTTCGTCGGTGGATGTGACATCTACGATCACTAATGCCCCTTTGCCTTTGTCGTAGATTTGGGAGATTTTAGCGCGGTTGATCAGGGTGGCGGTGGTGGGAATCGGCCGTTTTAGCTCCAAATGCTGCTCCCCGTGCAGCAACATCATGGGGTTGAAGGTGAGGCCAGGGATATTGGTGACTTGCCCCATCACTACAAAGGGGAAGGTGACGGCAAAGGTGGGCAATGCCTGGAAGTTGGGGTCTAGTTCATACACAAAGGTCAACTCTTGCAGGTCAACCGGGTTAGCTGCTGCCCCCACCGAGAGCGCATACAGGCTGACATCACGCTCGGTGTAAGCGATCTCTTTGGGTTCAAATTCGTGGCCTAATGCTTTGTCCAGGTCTACAAATTCGTTACCGCGTGGGGCAGATTCGGCCGTTTTCAAATTTTGCATCACAGGTGGAAAGGCATCTTGCACGGTGGTGGGGTTTTCAGCCTCGGCAAAATCGTTAATCACACCCCATTGTGCGGCCACCTTTTCGGGGGTCATGGGGGTGTGGAGTGGGAAAAACGCCCCTTTGCTGCGCTGCCAGCGCAGGCGCGACACCCAACCCGCGCCCAATTCAAAGACCGCGCCGTTAGTGGTGCTACTTTCGTGGCACAAATAGGCCACCAGTGGGGCAATGTAGTCGGGTTTGAGGGCAGCCACCAGGTCGGCAGGCAACACGGTTTCGGTGAGGCGGGAGCCAGCAATGGGGGCGATGGTGTTGACCAGGACGTTGCGCTTTTGTCCTTCTATTGCCAGGGTATTTGCCAGCCCCAGCAGCCCCAGTTTGGCACTGCTGTAGTTGGCCTGCCCAAAGTTGCCATAGATGCCAGCCGCCGAGGTGGTGAAGATAACCCGCCCATACCCCTGGTCGCGCAAATAGGGCCAGGCGGCGTGGGTGGTTTTGAAGCAGCCTAGCAGATGCACCCGGTAAATCAAGTGCCAATCCTGTTGGGTCATTTTGTGGAAGCTGGTATCGCGTAGGATGCCTGCATTGTTGATGAGGATGTCTAAACGGCCGTAATTGTCCAATGCCGTCTGCACAATTTTTTCGCCCTCTTCCACCGAATCATAACTGGCAACTGCTTCACCGCCTGCGGCGCGAATCTCGGCCACCACCAGATCGGCCGGGGTGGCAGTAGCCCCTTCGCCGTGTCGGTTCCCACCCAGGTCATTTACCACCACCTTGGCCCCCCGGCTGGCAAGCAGCAAAGCATAACTTTTCCCCAACCCACCACCCGCGCCAGTGACGATGGCAATTCGGCCGTCGAAACGTAGGTTTTCTGTCATGTCGTTACCTCTTAAGAATGAAGAGCGAGGAGCGAGGAGCGAAAGAGCGACCCTCGTTTTTGCTTCTTGCTCTTCGCATTTATTTTGTTTGTTTACACCATTGTTCAGGATTGTTCATCATACGGGTTAACATACCACCTATATGATTGTATTGATCTTGTAAGATAGCATACTCATTTTGAGGCAGGTAGCCACATTTGAGGGCAAAAGTTAACCATACCTCTGTTTCGGCCGTTTCTGCATCGGCATCGCTTAATTTACTCACAAAGTGAGAAGGATAACGTCGTTTGCGCCAGGCTTCTGCAATGTTTCCACACACCGAACGCGATGAGCGTCTGATTTGGTCTGTCAGGGCAAATTTTTCTTGGGGAGGCCAATGATGTGAGAGAGTAAAAATCTGCATTGCAGCCTGGAACGCCAATTGGTATACCCTCAACTCCTTATAATCTTGAATAACCATCCCCGCCCTCCTCGTTCCTCGCCCTTCGCTCTTCTCTCTTCGCTCCTTGCTCTTCGCTCTTCTCTTCTCGCTCTTCGCTCCTCCCTCCCTTCAACTTTGGGTTATTGGCGTGACGTTCTTTGTCACGGCCGGTTTTTTTGTCCAGGTTGCGTTGGAAGGCTTCGGTCAGGTCTACACCGGTCTGGTTTGCCAGGCAGATGAGAACAAATAACACATCGGCAAACTCATCGGCCAGGTTATACGCTTCGTCCGACTTTTTGAAGCTCTGGTCGCCATAGAGCCGGGCCATGAGGCGGGCGACTTCACCCACTTCTTCCATGAGAACGGCCGTATTGGTCAATTCCGAATAATAACGCACCCCAACGGTGCGAATCCACTCATCTACCGTTTCCTGGCACTGTTGCAGCGTTAATTGAGACATGGGTGTTATCGGTTTCCTTCAATTAAAATGTATCTTGTATTGGCGCATGGCGTAAAGATGGAATTTTACGCCATACGTCATACAGCCTATGCAACCCCTTTATCATACCACCCTTTTGGGTTTGTGGTGGTTGCAGCAAACAGGGTGGCAAATTGAAATTCCCTGTTAAAATCGTGATAATGACACATCTTTTCTAAAGAAGACATGCGATGTTTTCAACACAAATTTGTCTAGCCCAAAATTAAAATATCTCATGTCAGAATAGTGGTTTCTATTGATGCTTACCCAAGAACAACAAGACGCTTTAGACAGGTTATTTGCCCAACAACCAGGGACAAAAGAGGAAACGGCCGTTTCTCCCCCTGGTTTTCTGCAAACCTGGCTGGGCCTGTCCGACACTCAGTTAAAACAGCAATGGCAACAACTGTGGCAATACAAAGAGCAGTGGCAAAATGGGTTTCAAACCTGGACAGAACAAAACCCCATGGATGCCGCATTTGCTTTTTTGGGGGCATCTGCCGCCGCCTTTTATGCCGCCGAAAAAGAAGTCAACCCCAAAATCAAAACCTACATAGATGCTTTTTATTACATCGCCACCTGCGCCAGTGTAGGATACGCTGACATCTTTGCCATGACCCAAACAGGCAAAGCAATTGCGGCCCTGGTCATGATTGTAGGGCCTTCCCTGGCGGCTAAAACGTTAGATCGCCCCGCTCCGTCCGACTAATTTTCCCATGCGAATTGCAATGGTTGGGCCATTTGGCCTGCACCCCAATCAAACCATGCGAAGCCGCGCATTGTCCCTGGCCCGGCCGTTAACCCGGCGCGGCCACACCGTTAAACTATTCATGCCTCCCTGGCAAACCCCCCAAGAGGCTGATAAACAGTGGCAGGACGGGCAGGTGGAACTGCGTTATGTGCCATTACGCGGCGGGGTTGTGGGCATCACCCGTTGCCTGTTGCAAGAAGTGTTGGCCTGGCAACCACACGTTGTCCACTGTTTCAAACCCAAAGCGTATAGTGGCCTGGTAGCCTGGTGGCTGTGGCAATTTCATCGCCATGTTATCAAACTGGTAGTAGATACGGATGATTGGGAAGGATGGGGCGGTTGGAACGACAAAGCCCCTTATACCCCACTGCAAAAACGTCTTTTTGCCTGGCAGGAGCAGTGGGGAATGCGGCACCACCACGCCCTGACGGTTGCCAGCCGTGCCTTGCAGACCGTTGCCTGGAGCCTGGGTGTGCCACACGAGCAGGTGGTGTATGTGCCAAACGGGGCGGGAGTGGCTCAGGGAGCAGTGGACAGTGGGCAGTGGACAGTGGACAGTGGACAGTATGCGGTGGGGAGTGATAACTGGGTACCGAGTACTGAACACTGTATACTGATTTATAGTCGCCTGTTTGAGTTTGACACGGGGCGGTTGGTGGCGGTGCTGCGGGGGGTGAAAACGGCCGTTCCCAATCTCACCATTCTCCTGGTTGGGGCGGGGTTGTATGAGCAGGATGCAGCCCAATTTCGGCAGCAGTTGGCCCAGGCTGGGTTGTTGGAGGCAGTGGTAGAACGGGGTTGGGTGGAGCCAGACAAATTGCCCGCTGTGTTGGCAACGGCCGATGTGGGTATTTACCTGATGGATGACACCCTGCTCAACCGCACCAAGTGCCCGGTCAAACTGGCCGATATGTTAAGCGTAGGAGTCCCGGTGGTGGCCGAGGCAGTGGGGCAGGTGGGGGAATATGTGATCAACGGCCGTTCCGGGCTGTTGCGTCCCACCGGTGATGTCGCCGGGTTAACGGCCGATCTCATTTACCTGCTACAACACAAAACAGAACGAAACCGCCTTTCCGCTGCCGCCCAGCAACATTTATCAGAAAACTTTAGCTGGGAGCATCTAGCTACCCGCCTGGAACACCTGTACAAAACCTTATGAAACGTCATTTACCCCCTTTCCTCTGGCTCCTCGCCCTTCTTCCCGTGTTTCTCCTCCTCGTTGCCTGTGGCAGCCAACTACCCGAAAATCGGCCGTCCGACTTTTACCTCAGCTATTACGATGGCGGCGGCATGTTGCCCTATGGCATCAGCCTGACCGTTGACGGTCAAACTGCCACCCAGAGCATCTTTAACCAGGGGGTAACGGTCGAAGTTGTGTATCAACTTACCCCTGACGAAGTAGATAGGTTGTACCAGACAATGGTAGAAAATCGGCTGGATCGTATTCAAACGTATGAAGAAGATGAGGTGTATGACCGGGGAGGCACCAATGTGAGTGTAACGGCCGATGGCGCAACGTATGAGGTGCGTGATAGCGGGTTAACGTTTGTGCAGGTAGGCTGGCAAGAAGAGTATGACGCGGTGTTAGAAGGAATTGCCCAGGTCATAGAACGGCCGTCTGGCACAGTTGCCACTCAATTGATCATCCTCTGGGACAACGCCTTTTCCATGAGTAACACCAACCTGCACATTCAACTGGATGGGGATTTTGTCAGCCTGATCAGCGAGTTGAGCAGCAACCAGGCCAGTATTGTGACAAACCGGGTAAACGGCCGTTACCTTGTCACCCTCAGCAACGCCTCCGGCGAAGACAGCACCTCAACCACATTAGACTTAACCACCTCCCTCACCTATCGCCTCACCCGCCAGGGCGAAACCTTCACTCTGGTGCCAGAGCCGTGAAAGATCATAGATTGACACACTGCTCAGGGGAATTAGAGATTAGAAATTTGCCAATCTCCGCGCTCAATAAAAATGTTAGTTGATGCCCTTTGTGAGTATAACCAGCAGCCCCCACTGCGTACTGACCCCTGTTCACCGTTCACTGCCTTCAGGCATTTCTGTCCGTTTCCTTCCCTGGCAACCAGATTTGAAACGTACTCCCCTGTCCCACCTGGCTTTCCACCGTCACCTGCCCCCGATGCGCTTCGATAATTTCTTTCACCAACGCCAACCCCAAGCCAGTCCCCTGCCGCCGGTGTTTCGGCTCACTTTCCACCTGGAAAAAACGCTCAAAGACACGTTCCAGTTTATCCTGGGGAATACCCCGCCCCGTGTCTGCTACCTCAATTACTAAATCTTTCCCCTCTGGATAAGCCCGAAGCGTAATAGAACCGCCAACCGGGGTAAACTTAAACCCGTTCCCCACCAAATTGTCAAACACTCGCCGCAGGTGGGTTGGATCGCCCATAATCATGGGCAAATTTTCCTGAATCTCTACATATAAATGAATGCCCGTATCTGCTGACTTAATTTGGAACTCTGCCAGCATCGAATTAACCAGCACAGCCGGATCGATTGTTTCGCGCCGGAACTCCTGAGTTTCGGCCGCCAGCAAAGCTGATAAATCCTCTAACAAATCGGTCAACATATGGGCGCGCCGTGTAATAATTTGGGCAGACTGATGTTGTAGCGGTTGCAACTCTCCCAAACTGCCACTTTCCAGCAGTTCCGCGTGCCCATAAATAATGCCCAATGGGGTGCGTAACTCGTGGGAAACATTTTGGATAAAGACGTTTTTGGCCCGATCCAACTCCTCCATTTTTGCCAGGGTGGTAGCCAACATGCTGGCTCGTTGTTGGACATCGGCATACAGACGGCGGTTTTGCAGGACAACCCCGGCCTGTCGCCCCACAGATTGGGCCAAAGCCCAGTCGCGTTCGTTAAACTGTTTTTCTGGCACCACACAAAACAACTCTAATGCCCCCAACACCGTTTCGCCTGCCACAATGGGTACACCTAAAGCGGCACGAACCCCGGCACGAATCCATTTAGATTCCGCTTCTTGATGGTCGGTGTAGTGATCCAGCAGATACCCTTCACCTGTTTCGACAATGTGCCAGGCTACCCCGCGCCCTTTTGGCAAAGGACGCAAATTGATGTTGTAGGGCACGTTGTAGGGGTAAAAACTCATTACCTGGTTGTCCAATAACAGCCCCAATAACCCAACGTCTGCTTTTAATAGTTCGGCCGACATTCGCACCACACCGGCCAAAATGGCTGGCAGGTCGGGTGCGTGGTTGAGGGCGCGGGTAATCTCATTTAACCCTTGTTCCCGATGTAACGCCTTGACGGTATCGGCCAGGAAGCGGCTTTTCTGGATGCCAATCGCCAGTTGTTGGGCTAAGGTGGTTAACAGTTGTTCGTCACCTGCTGTAAAATCGTTCAAACGGCCGCTTTCCAGATTGATCACCCCCATAATTTGCTGCCCTGTCACCAAAGGAACACACAATTCTGAACGGGCCTCGGCATCTATGTTGATGTACTGTTTTTCCCTGGTGACATCTGGGATGCGGCGGGCGTTGCCACTGGCTGCCACCTGCCCCACAACGCCTTGCCCCAGAGAAACAGGGACATTTTTACCGTGATAGGAGGGGTGCGTTTGTAATGAGCCGGTGGCCGCGTCTAACAAAATTACTCCAAAGTTTAAGGGGAAGAAGGTGTTGCCGATAATCTGGGTGACTTCTTTAATCAGTTGATCTTCATCGGTGGCGCGGGCGGTTGCGGCTGTGACGGCTTGTAATAGGGCCAGTTCATTGGCGCGGCGTTGGGTTTCTGCCAACAGGCGTTGGTGTTGCTGCAAAAGCTCTGCTTTGGAGAGGGCCACAGAAAGCTGGTTGGCTATCAGTTGCAATACACGAATTTCGTCTGCGTCAAACTGATTAACGGCCGTATGTTGAATATCCAGCACCCCAATAAGAAGTTGTTCCGTCATCAAAGGAATGGCAATTTCAGATTGGGTTAAGGGGAGCAGTGCATTGGGCAAGTGGTGCGGCGTTTGTTTAACATCATTTGCCACAACCGTCTCCTGGTGCAAGGCAGCACGCACAACCAGCCCGATTTCGTTCTCCAAAGGCAAGTGGTGGTGGCGGTTGATCAGTTCTTGCCCAGTTGTGCCGGTAGCTGCATAGAGAATGAGGGCTTCTTGGTTCGTTTTAGGCAAATCTTCAACCAGTGTCAGCGTATTGAGCAGGTATATTTGAGAGTGGTAATAATAAAAGGTTTCCTGGAGTTGTTGCACCGCAAAAGAAAGCAACTCTGTCACGGTGACAAAGGTCGCCAATTTTTGCCCCATATGGTAGGCCAACCGTTCTCGCTCGGCCGCTTTTCTGCGTTCCATCAGGTGCATGAGTGTTTCGCCCGCTATTTTGAGCAGCAGTGTGTCTTCTGGTTGCCAGGTTTTTTGTGCCTGAACCGTGTGCAACCCCAAAAAACCTTTGAGGGTTTCCTGGGATGCCAGGGGAATGAATAATAGAGCTTCCAGAAGAGGGTGGTCTGGGGCGGCGGCAGCATCTATGGGGTAGGGAATGTGAATGGTGTCTGCCACATGGGCATCTTCTGGCCAGTTGAGGTGGTTTGCCAGGCCATTTTGTAGCTGTTGGATTTGTGGCTCTATCCCTGGGGCACACCATTCGTAGGCCTGGTTAATTTCGCTATCTTGTTGCAGAAACAGATAGGCACGATTAACCCCGGCAAATTCACCAATAATTTCCAAAGTATGCTGAATACTGTGTTCGATTTGATTGAAGGGAAGGTTGTAAAAACGGGCTGGCAGGGAGATGATTAATTTTTCAAGGGCAAGACGATGCTGCATGGCTGGTGCAGGTTGTTCAGCTAGTGAGTGGGATCGAACGGCTCTTTTCATCTAGTTTCTCAAACTTGTGATGTTTCAGATGCCAATTAAGGACTACATTTTGTGAATAGCAGGCTGTGATTCGTCTGTTTGGGAATAGGAAACAGCCCGCAAAACAAAACTGGTCATCTCTTGAACGGCCGTTCCTGCTTCTGCTTCTGGGTGGCGGTGATTGAGCAGGTTCAAAATAACCTCATCAAACGCCCCCGCAAAGGCTTCGGCCAGGCGGCGGTTGTTTTGTGGTGGAATGTATGTTTTTGTTACAGCCATATCCAGGGGGTGTTGCCAGATGTTGATAAGCCGTTCCCGGAACTCGGCACGTTTGGTTGCCAGGGATGGTACTGCCCCAATGCCACCAACCAGTAATAATTGTATCACGGCTGGTTCATAAATGGCGATATTGACATAAGCCTGAAGACCAGCCTGAATTTGTTGCGGAAATGAGCCGCGTAAAGAGAGGGCTTGTTGGATAGTTTGCAGCAGGAAATCGGCCGTTTCCTCATAAAGCATAACAAACAACGTCTCTTTGTCAGGAAAATAGAAGTAAAAAGTGCCGATGGCGACTTCTGCGGCCGTTACCACATCGCGCACAGTAGCTGTGTGGTACCCTTTTTCGGCAAAAACCCGTACCGCTGCCCGCATCATGGCCGCTCGTTTACTATCTTTTTTCTGTCGAGTTTTTTCGCTACTACGATAAGGCATAACTTATTTGTGAAATCCAGTACAATGACATCTTTCGGGCAGCATAAAGGAGCGTTACAGGCTTGTCAATACACCCTTTAGGCTACTGCCAATTATACCTGAATCTGTAAAGGGATAAGGGGTTTGTTCGCCATTGTTCCTGCCAGGCCATAAGGTTTCTCACGCAGAGGTGCAGAGGGTCTTCCCTCCCTGCGTCTCCGCGTCTCTGCACGACATAAAATCAGTCCCAATAATGTATAAGTATCTGATGGCTATCAAACGGCCGTTTCGATAGCTTTTGACAGCGAAGTAAGGCTATAGTCCCCACAGCCTTTGGGAGTTCTCAAAGGTTTTTTGTTGTCAACTACAGGAATCTGGAGACAGGCACTGTTTCAAGGGATTGTTCAGGAATGAAAGTTAAACAACTTACAGAGCTGAGATTGGAGATTAGAGATTAACGATTGGTTCAATCTCCAATCTCTAATCTCTTATAGGTTATTTAATCCGCGTTCCTAACGATTCAACAAAGATTGTTAATCTCTAACCGCAACAGACCATTACAACATTGCCTGCCCAAACAACAACATTGTGACACAGCATGATTGAAAAATCATCCCGTTTGCCTGGTTTCTACAAATTGCCACTGGAGGAGCGCATCCAGATGATTGGTGCCTGGGCGGGGTTGAGCGAGGAAGAAACGGCCGTTTTGCGCGGCCAAGGCTTACAACCTTCACAAGCCAACCTGATGATCGAAAACGCCATCGGTACGTTTGGTTTGCCATTGGGCATTGCTGCCAACTTTCTGGTCAACGGCCGAGATTACCTCATTCCCATGTCTGTCGAAGAACCCAGCGTGCTGGCGGCCGTCAGCCACTCTGCCAAATTGATTCGGGCTGGCGGCGGTTTCCATACCCACTCCACCGATCCTGTCATGATTGGGCAGGTGCAGGTGTTGGACATTCCCGATATGCCAACCGCGATTGCACTGCTGGAAAATAACCGCGAACGGCTGATGGCAACCGCAGATGCATGCAGCCAAAGCATTGTCAAACGAGGGGGCGGGTCAAAGGACATCGAAATTCGGCCGTTTCCCGATACCCCCGTTGGCCCTATGTTGGTGGTTCATTTGCTCTATGACACCCGCGACGCAATGGGAGCCAATGCCATCAATACGGCCGTTGAGACCATCGCCCCCCTCATTGCTGAATTGACAAACGGCCGAACCAACCTGCGAATCCTCTCCAACCTCACCGACCGCCGCCTCTCCACCAGCCATTGCATTATCCCCGCCAGCGAATTGGAACGGGATGATATGGATGGCACCAGCGTGGCCCGGCTCATTGAAGAAGCCAATGCTTTTGCCATCGTAGACCCCTACCGGGCCGCCACCCACAACAAAGGCATTATGAACGGAATTGATGCCGTCTGTATCGCCACCGGCAACGATTGGCGAGCCGTTGAGTCGGGTGCCCATGCGTATGCCGCGCGAAACGGCCGTTATGCCGCCCTCACCGACTGGCATGTCAACGAAAATGGCGACCTGTCAGGCGAAATGACCCTGCCGATGGCCGTTGGCACAGTGGGTGGAGCCACCAAAGTCCACCCCACCGCCAAAGTTGCCATGAAAATCTTAAACGTAGAAACGGCCGCTGAACTGGCCGAAATTATCGTCTGTGTTGGGCTGGCACAAAACCTGGCCGCCATCAAAGCCCTGGCAACCACCGGCATCCAAAAAGGGCACATGCGCCTGCACGCCCGCCAGGTCGCCCTGGCCGCCGGGGCCACCGATGGCCTGGTGCAGCGCATCGCCGACACCCTGGTAGCCGAAAAAAATATCCGCGTCGAGCGAGCCAAAGAACTTTTGACTGAATATCTGCGTGAAACAGAGTAACCATTCAGACAGACGGTGTTTTAACCTAAAACATTGTCTGTCTTCACAGAGAGGTACACATGAATGAACAAAACAGAAACCCTGAATTGATGAAACCCGACCGCCCAGTTGGCATTGTAGGGTATGGGGCCTACGTGCCACGTTACCGCCTGCCCGCCTCCGAAGTATCCCGCATGTGGACGGGTGGCACGGGTGGCACACCCATCAAAGAAAAAGCGGTCAACGGCCTGGACGAAGACGTGATTACCATGTCTGTGGAGGCTGCCCGCAACGCCCTGAGTCGGGCACAAATAAACCCGCAAGAGATTCGCGCCGTTTGGGTGGGCAGCGAGAGCCACCCCTATGCGGTGAAACCGAGCAGCACCATCGTCGCAGAGGCGATTGGTTCAGTTCCGGCCACGTTGGCAGCTGACTGGGAATTTGCCTGCAAAGCAGGCACCGAAGCCATGCAAGCAGCCATCGGGTTTGTGGGGTCTGGCATGGCAAGATACGCCTTGAGCATTGGCATGGATACGGCCCAGGGGCGGCCGGGGGATGCCCTGGAGTACACCGCCGCCGCAGGGGGAGCCGCCATTTTGATTGGCCCGGCCGAAGAAGCCCTGGTGGTTATCAATGGCTCTTACTCTTACGTCACCGATACCCCCGACTTTTGGCGGCGTGCCCGTGCGGAATACCCCTCTCACGGCGACCGTTTCACCGGAGAACCAGCCTACTTCAAACATATCACCAGTGCAGCGCAAAAATTGATGGAGCTGGTGGGCAGCAAGGCTTCCGATTACCGTTGGGCCGTTTTTCACCAACCGAATGCCAAATTCCCCGAACGAGTCGCGCAACTATTGGGGTTCACGCCGGAGCAAATTGCCCCAGGGTTACTCAGCCCGCGTATTGGCAACACCTACTCTGGCTCCAGCATGATTGGGCTGACGGCCATTTTGGATGTGGCAGAACCCGATGACCGCATTTTGATGGTCAGTTATGGGTCTGGGTCTGGCTCCGATGCGTTTGATTTGCGGGTGACGGATCGTATTGCAGAAGTGCGCGACCTGGCCCCCAAAACAGAAAGTTACATCGCCCGCCGCACGGTGATTGATTATGCCACCTACACCCGGTACCGTGACAAGTTGAAATTATCATAAAATCTATGGCGTATTGCGTATTTGGGGAGCTATGACGCATTACGCTATATCCCCAAGAGTTATTATGACCAACGTTTCGATTATTGGAATTGGACAAACAGACGTTAAAGAGCATTGGGAAACCTCTATTCGCCATCTGGCCTGGTATGCTATTGAAGCAGCGTTGGATGATGCCCATATCACAAAGGTAGATGCGCTCTATGTGGGCAATATGCTGGCTGGTACTTTGAGCCAGCAAAACCATTTGGGAGCTTTGGTGGCTGATTTTGCCGGGCTGCGTGGCATTGAGGCAGTGACGGTGGAAGCGGCCGATGCCTCTGGGGCAGCGGCTTTGCGCCAGGCGGTGCTGGCGGTGCAAAGTGGTTTGGTGGAAATTGCCCTGGTGGTGGGGGTGGAGAAGATGACAGACAAGGTAGGCACCCCGGTAACGGCCGCTTTGAGTACCACCCTGGACGCTGATTATGAGGCCATTCACGGATTGACCCAGGCAGGTGTGGGGGCGTTGATGTTGCGCCGCTACATGCACGAGTATGGGGTGCGGCTGGAGGATTTTGCCGGGTTTAGTGTCAATGCCCACGCTAATGGGGCGTTAAATCCGTTGGCGATGTATCGCAACAAAATTAAGGCGGAGCGTTTTGCCTCTGCCCCGGTGGTGGCGGATCCGGTGAATTTGTTTGATATGGCTCCGTCGGGGGATGGGGCGGCGGCGGTGATTGTGACCAGCCATGAGCAGGCTATGGATATGGTGCCCAAACCGGTGCAAATTTTGGGATCGGCCGTTGCCACTGATACGCTGGCTTTGCACGACCGTAAGGAGCCGTTGTGGTTGCGGGCAGCCGAGTTGAGTAGTCAAAAGGCGTTGCAAAAGGCGGGTTTGACCCCATCGGATATTCACCTGTTTGAATTGCACGACTCGTTTACGGTGATGGCGGCTCTGGCTCTGGAAGCGGCCGGGTTTGCGGAACGGGGCGAGGGGTGGAAGCTGGCGCAGAGTGGGGAAATTGGCAGAAACGGCCGAATTCCCATCAGCACGTTTGGTGGTTTGAAGGCTCGTGGCAATCCGGGTGGGGCAACAGGTATGTATCAGATTGTCGAAGTTGCGCGGCAACTGCGCGGCGAAGCAGGTGATAATCAGATAGCCAATGCCAGAACAGGTATGGCACAAAATATCGGCGGGAGTGGGGCAACGGCCGTTACCCACATTTTACATTTGAGTGAAGGGTAGGGAGTTATTGTGGTTAGTATCAGTACCCAGTAATCAGTAGGGAATTACCAGAGGACACGTATCTTCAAAAACCCGATGACAACTTACGAAAACCTGTACTAGCGTATTCAAACCCACTGTCCACTGTCCACTGCCTACTGTCCACTGTTCACTGTCCACTGAGTACTTCCTTCTTCTGGTAGCTTTTGACAGCACTTTTTTCGATACTGACAGCGAATGGAAGTGTTCTTGTAGATAATTCAAAACGTTGTTTGACAATCACTACCATTAACAACGCATCAGGCATTGATGAATGAGATTCGATAAGTGAAACAAATTGGAGGCTATCATGGAAGTATCACGCCATTGGCGGTTACAACAACAACGGTATCAATTAGTAGGCGAAACTTGCGACAACTGCGGGGTTAAACTGTTCCCTCCCCGCGACGTTTGTTTGGAGTGTGAAGCCCCCGCCAAAGAGTTATACACATTTACTGGTGTTGGTGAAGTTTACTCCTATACCACGATTTATGATGCACCAGCTGGTTTTGAACACAACGCCCCTTACATGGTGGCTCTCGTTAAGTTGGAGGAAGGGCCATTGGTAACGGCCCAGTTGACCGATGTTGACCCCAAAGAAGTGCAAATTGGGATGCCTGTAGAGATGGTCACGCGCAAACTTCGCACAGATGGTGAGGAGGGCATGATTATCTATGGTTATAAATTCCGTCCAATTTGTTTTGAACAGGTGCTAAACTAATCTTTTTTATAAGACATATTGACGCTCCTGCTTGAAAGGAACGTCAATATGTCTAATTTATTCCCCACCTCTACCCCTCCCCCTGGTGTTCCCAAATTAGCATATTGTGATAACCTTTCGTTAAACTCTGTTATTGGTACGCCATTAACAACTTCTGCTTTGGGATCCAAAA